>JAFGIC010000528.1 GCA_016929815.1 Deltaproteobacteria bacterium | reverse complement strand
TGGATTGCCCCTGGAATAGTGACAGATGTTCCTGACGGCGCCGTTTGTGAAACGTGCATTACCGTGCCCTCCGGCGATTATCATGCGATGTTCCATATATCCCCTGATATCCCTAAAGGAAAGGGACTTCAGTTCATAACGAACGGTAACTCGCTCATTGAGCTGCCGCAGGGAAGGGGATGACAGGACGCCCTGAAGCTCAGGCTGGCCGATAAGGATAATCTGTATGAGCTTTTCCTTTGCCGTCTCGAGATTTGAAAGCATCCTTATCTGTTCCAGGACGTCATGGGAGAGGTTTTGAGCCTCATCTATCATAAGCACGGCATTTCCGCCCTCGGCAAAGATATCCAGGAGAAACCGGTTCAGCGCATCGATATAATCCTTTTTTGTTTCAGCTTCCGACGGCATTATTATCCCGAATTCCTGGTTGATGCTCTTCAGGAGCTCCATGTCCGAGATAAATGAATTGAAGATAAGGGCGCTTCTCGTCTCTTGTCCCAGGTGATTAAGCAGGTTTCTGCAAAGGGTTGTCTTTCCCATGCCTATGCCGCCGGTTATGACAATAAACCCCTTCCGTTCATTTATGCCGTAAAGCATGTGTTCAACGGCCTCCTTATGAGAAGGGCTCATAAAGAGGTACCTTGGGTCAGGTGTCAGATTGAACGGATTTTCTGAGAATCCGAAAAAGGAGTTATATATTGCATTAGCCATATTAATCGGAAATTGTATAATTAAAGCTTCTCTCCTGACCTCTCCTTGTTATCTGCAAAGAGATTTCCGGAGAGGATTTCAGGTCATTGTACATGCCTACAATATCTTCAGTTGACTTAATAGGTTCGTCGTTTACACCTGTTATGATATCGCCGTTCCTGAGCCCCATCCTCCTGTATATGGAGCCTGCCTTTATGCCTGTAATCGTAAGTCCATCCGGTTCTCCATCAGTGGAATGAGGTTTTATGGATGCCTGGGATAAAAGTTCATTCAGATCCCCAAGGGATTCATTGATTAATGCCCTTTTAATAGGGATATCCCGCACAATGGTCGCAGCGGATGACTGAGTTGATACAGCAGTGGTCTGCACCGCAGGTGTTGCCGTATCGCGTGAACCGGCCTCTTCCATGGAAAGGACCTCATCTTTATTCCCCACGCGCAATACCACCTTTTTTCTGAATATGGATTTTATTTCCGCATCCTGAACCTTGTCTCCTATCCTGTAGAGCCCTTTTGTGACGGGTTTTATCGAACTGTCTTGTATAATCGCGGCAGATGTCTCGTCGTTGCCTGCAATAGTGCCTATGAGGGCCAGTTTCAGGGATGTGCTGTCCAGGTCATCGATATTAACTGCGCTGTCCTTTGCGGCAACGTCAACATTGCTGAATATGTTTCTGTCGGATATCACTTTATAGTCGCTGAGCTCGGATTTTACGGATGACGTCTCTTCCTCTATTGCCCGGGTAATGGGGGATTGCGCCTGCGCGTTTGTGTATTTCATTCGGACAACCCTGTAAAAGGTGTCAACACCGATATAGATACAAATGGTCACGGCTATCAGGTTGAATATAATGTAATAGAATTTCGCCGTGCGACCGTTAAATATATTCAAATTTTGTAAGAGCATGTCCTCATCCCTGTTATTTTTTATAATCAGTCAAGTTGAAAAACGGGTTTTTCCAGGGCGCCTGTAATTGCCAGTTTAAAACCCCCGTCTGTCGATGCCTGCACAAGCGCCGTCCGGCCGGTGTTGTCCGAGCCCTGCAAAAAGGCGGTCGTCGGCTCAATGGAGCATTTTAGATTAAGGCGGCTTTTATTCAGGGGATCTTTAAGGCTTATTGTCCCCGAGGCCCTGCCGAGAAATTCATCTCCCTTAATATTGACATCTGAGATGCTCAGGTTTTGACCTTTAAGCTCCGCTTTAATGACTGCCTCTTTTAAATCAATAACGTCTATGTTCAGGAAAGGTATCGAAAAATCAACTGACCCGCCGGAAAGCGTTAAAGAGGCTTTTCCGTTTTCATCGGGATCTGATAAGCCCGCGCCATTGTATGTCACATTGCCGGCCAGTGCACCCTTCAGGGAATCCTTAATAGCGGCCGGAAGCCGGGAATCGGGCTTAATTTGAATATCTTCAAATTCAGCCGACAGGCTGAGTGAAGGCGCCCGGCCGTTTTTGATAATATGGACAAATCCTGTTATGGTCCCGTCATATGCCTCGCAATAAAACCCGTATTCATGATTTTTCCCCAGAAGGGACCATAGCTTTGGTCTTATAATAACCTTTTCTGCCATGAAAGCCGTTTCTTCGGGGAATTCACGTATGCGGCAATCTACGCCCTTTAACTTCAAACCCAGGGGAAAGGACAGTGATGCCTTCTCCATGCCGATAGAGACGCCCGGGCTTCCGGCCTGCACGCTTGCCTGAATATAATCCTTGAGCGTTTCCGAGGGAAACATAATATACAGCAGCGTCATAAAAAGAATGATGCCGTACAACACATATCCTATCCGATTTTTATTCTTCAGGAAAAAATCCGTCATAATCCCAATAACCGCGTGATGCGGCCCTTATCCTTTAAGCTGATAGGCGTGAACACGTATCTCGGAATCCAGGTAGCCTGGCGATTTTTTGTTGTCCCATATGCCTATCTTCGTAATAAAGATGAACTCTTCTTTGTTTTCGATATTATAGAGAAAGTTGACCAATTGATCGGGAGTGAGCTCCTCCAAGGTTATTACTGCCTTTGATTCTTCATAGGGG
>JAFGIC010000527.1 GCA_016929815.1 Deltaproteobacteria bacterium | reverse complement strand
GACTCTTTTGCCTTCCTGCTCTTTTCTATTATCTCTTTTCTGGCCTTATTTATCTTTTCTTCAACCATCGAGTTAGTCTCTTTCAGCATTTTCTCTTCCTCTTTGGCCCCATCCGATTTTAATGTCTCCTTTTCCTTAAAACCGTTTTTCCTGGTGTCGGATATGCTTGCCTCAAGTTCGGCTGAATATCTTTCCGCATCCTGTGCCCGTGTACGGATCATATCCTCTTCTGATGAGATATGTTCTTTTCGTTTGTTTAAGATGTTTCTGATAGGACGAAAGACAATTATATTCAGAAGGAATATAAGAAGAAGGAAGCTAAATATCTGGATTAGTAAAGTGTGATCCGGTATTAATGATTCCATTATTAGAAACCTTTTCAGGTTTAATTGTTCGTTTAATATATTTTATGACAGTTGTTTATTAAGTTAGAATAGCCAGTTTTTTCTCTTTTTCCTTGTCGGTATCTATTTTCTGCATCCGGCAGTTACCTTCAAATATCACCCCTTCATCTATTACAACCACAGGGGCCTGTATGTTTCCATATACCTTTCCCGGGGCGTGTATCTCAATCCTTTTGTCGGCTATGATATTGCCTCTTATCTCACCGCTGATAATGATATGGGAGACATGTATCTCGGATTTCATAACTGCAGACTCGCCGACTATAAGGGTGCCGTCGGTATATATCTCACCGGTAAAGCGCCCATCAATGCGAACTGCACCCTTGAATGACAG
This sequence comes from Deltaproteobacteria bacterium, assembly GCA_016929815.1. Classification (GTDB taxonomy): domain Bacteria; phylum Desulfobacterota; class DSM-4660; order Desulfatiglandales; family HGW-15; genus JAFGIC01. Next base: position 5,898 of record JAFGIC010000527.1, on the reverse strand, counting down.
TTTTCCCTCAAATTCCGTTTCTTTGCCTAAAAAGGCATTGATCTGATCCCTGTTTTTCATGGCTCAATCCTATCATTATTTTTTCAAGGAAAACAGATAACATATGGATTTATTCATTGCAAGAAAAAATAAAATGGCTATTGAAACATAAAACGTCTCATGCTTATATTCATGAGGAGCCCCATGCCCAGCATCGTAGATAGTATTGATGAGCCGCCATAACTGAAGAGTACCAGCGGGATGCCGACTACAGGCATAAGACCGATGGTCATACATACATTGATAACCACCTGCCAGAAGACAATGGCAGTGATCCCTATGGCCAGGAGAGAACCGAACCTGTCCTTGGAATTTTTTGCGATATTAATACCCCACAGTATCAGGAAAAGATAGAGTATTAAAAGGAAGGTCGAACCGAAGAATCCCCATTCTTCCGCCAATACGGAAAAGGCGAAATCGGTGTGCTGTTCCGGCAGAAAATGCAACCGCGTCTGGGTGCCTTTTAGAAAACCTTTTCCTCCAAGGAGCCCTGATCCTACGGCTATCTTGGATTGTATGATATGATACCCCGCTCCAAGTGGGTCGCTCTCCGGATTAAGGAAGGTAAAAATCCGTTTCTTTTGATAATCCTTAAGCGTAAACCAGACAAAAGGGATTGAAGACAGCACTGTTACAATAAGAAATAAAAGGGATGTCCATCTTATCTTCATTATCAGGGTTATTGAAAAGGCAATAATAGCAAGCACCATCGCGCTGCCGAGATCAGGTTCTTTCAGAATCAGAAGAAACGGCAGAAGAATCAGGATAAAGGGTTGCCACAGGTCCCTCAGACGGTAATCGGAGTATTCCCCGTGGGTTGAAAAGAACTGGGAAAGGATTATTACAATGCTTATCTTTGCAAGTTCGGACGGCTGGAAGTTCATTACTCCCAGGCTGAGCCACCGCTGGGACCCGGAAGATACCTTGCCTATTATGAGAACAAGGACGAGGAGCAACAGGGATGCCAAATAGATCGGCCATGCAAGCCTTTCCAGTTTATGGTAATCGAATGTGGTCATCATTAAAAGTACGGCAAATCCGATCAGGTACCAGTATGTCTGCTTTATGACTATCTGAGAGCCGCCGGCATCTCTTATGGGAAAGGTGGCGCTATATAGATTAATCAGGCTTATTGATCCTATAATAATCAACAACAGCAACAGTATCCAGTCAAAATTCTGTAAAAGCCGTCTGTCAAACATATTGTATAAGAGTCCTTTTATGCCGGATTATTAAACCTGCTATTTACTTATCAACACCAAGGTATTCCTTGATAAGTTTTTTTACATAGGGCGCGGCGGCGCTGCCCCCGTGTCCGCCGTGTTCGATAATAACCGCAACGGCTATTTTAGGATCTTCAGCAGGTGCGATGCCGACAAACCATGCATGATCCTCATATCTGTCCGATGATTCGTTTGCTTCTTCAAGTTCTTTTTCTTTTTCAAGGGTTATAACCTGTGCAGTTCCTGTCTTGCCGGCGACGTTCACTTCCATCAGCCTTGCGCTGGAACCGGTTCCGCCCTGTTCATTAACCACGGCTGTAAGGGCGCTTTTTATCAGCTCAAGGTTCTTTTTATCAACTTTAAGTTCCCTCAGTAATACGGGCTCTGAATAATCCCTGTTATTTTCATCTCCCACCCATTTGACAATCTTCGGTTGATAGACCTTGCCCCCGTTAAAGATTACGGATATCAGTCTTGCAGCCTGTATGGGTGTAACCAGCACAAAGCTCTGTCCGATTGATACCGAGATGGTTTCACCGGGCTGCCATGAAACGCCGTATTTCTTCAGTTTCCATTCATTGTCCGGGATCAAGCCCGGTTTTTCAGAGTCAAACCCTATCTCTGTTTTTTCCCCGAGGCCGCACATCCTGGCATAATAGGCGATCTTTTCAATGCCGAGTTTTCTGCCCAGCTTATAAAAGTACACATCACATGATTCCTTGAGCGCCCTGTGCAGGTTAACAGTGCCGTGTCCTCCTGATTTCCAGCAGCGGTAATCCCTGTTTCCAAAGGTATATATGCCTGTGCAAAGGGTGCCTTCTTCAGGTGTAATCGTCCCCTCTTCAAGGCCTGCCAGGGCCATTACAATCTTGAAAACCGAACCGGGAGGGTATTGTCCTGACAGCGCCCTGTTCTGTAAAGGGTAGTCCTTTCCGGATGTCAGCCTGTTCCACTCTGTTTTATCTATCCCGGTTATAAAGACATTGGGATCAAAGGAAGGGGAACTGGCCATCGCGAGGATCTCGCCGTTACAGGGGTCCATTGCCACAATGGCCCCGGTCTTATCATTAAGTATCACCTCAGCCGATGCCTGAAGATTTTTGTCAAGGGTGAGGGATATATTCTGTCCGGATACAGCCGATTTCTTTGAAACTACCTGCAGCTGCCTTCCGGCTGCATCAACCTCCACATATTTTTCTCCTTTCGTGCCGTTCAGCTCCTTCTGCCATTTCCCTTCTACCCCGACTTTTCCGATATAATCCCCCGGGATATTTTCTGAATACTGGCCGCGTGCGAGTTCCTTCTCGCTTATTTCCCCAAGATACCCGATAATATGGGCGGCAAAATCTCCATATAAATAGCTTCTCCTGGGTTTCGTATCGGTCGTCACGCCCGGGAGATTGAACAGGTGTGTCTGGATAATTGCCAGTTCATCACGGGACATGTTTTTCTTAATAAGGACAGACTGGAAGGCATATGCCCCGGATTCCTTTTTTAGCCTTTTTTCGACCTCCTCCGGATCGAGATTTATAAGTATTTTAAGATCATTTAAGAGCTTTTTCTCGTCTTGAATATCTTCAGGTATGATATAAAGATTAAATGACGGAAGGTTGTCAACGAGGAGTTCCCCATTCCTGTCAAGGATGCGCCCCCTGTAAGGGGACAGCCTTTGCAGATGTATCCGGTTGTTTTCGGACTGAGTCCTGTATTTTTGGCCATTTATTACCTGTAGAAACCATAGCCTGAAGACAAGCATGGAAAAAATGACAAAGACAAAGATCGTCACAAGCAAAAGCCTTCTGCTTAGTGTCTCTACAGAAACCTGATCAAAACCTGAACTGCCCAATGTTTACCCTATAAATTGATGGTTTAAAGAAATATCGGCCTACACAGTGCCCAAAAACTCCTCTTTTGATCCAAAAAAAAGGCGGCCCAGGGCATTAAGGAAATAGAAGATAAGGGGCGCTATCAGGCCGGAAAGTGCCGCTGAAAGGATAAAGGTTATAAACATATCAAATGATATATCAATATCCTGGAAAAACATATATAAAAGAGGGACACTCAACAACTCTTTTACCAGAACCGCTATAAATGCCAGTGAAATCTGCCCGGATACAGAGAACATATCAAAAGGACGGGAAAGTAGTTTTATAAACAGAAATATTGTGAGGTAAAGGATAGCGTGAAAACCCCATATCCCTCCTGAAAGAATGTCCGTAAATAGCCCCTGACACAACGCAAATATGCCTGCGCCTGCTTCCCTGCCATATGCAAGAAGGTAAGCAGTTGTAATGATGACGCATTCGAGGTCAATCGGGATAGGAGTCAAACGGTTAAGCAGGTCTCCTTTAATCAGAATCAGGAGTGCGCATGCGATCCATAAAACAAGGTGAAAGATTACCCCTTCTCTTTTGAATTTTCTGCTAATGGGTCCTCCATTAATATAACCAGTATTTCTTCAAGTTTGGAAAAATCCACGAAAGGATTTATCATTACTTCGAGGAAAATTTCGTCTGAGGGGTCTTTAATATCCGTTACTTCGCCGACCGGTACGCCCTTGGGGAAAATACCGCCTATTCCAGAGGTGATTATAATATCGCCCACATTTATGTCGCTGGTCTTAAGCACATAATCCATAATGCATTTATCGGAAGACAACCCCTTCACGATACCGTTATCCCTGGTGCTCTGGACCAGGCAATCCACTGCGCTGTTTTGATCAATAATCAAAAGGACTTTAGAATAATTAGATGATACCGATACAATCCTGCCTACAACGCCGTCCCCATTAACGACAGGCATATTGACTGAAAGTCCTGAGTCTTTTCCTTTATCTATAATTACCGACTGAAAGAGTCCGGTAGGGTCTCTTCCTATAACCCTGACTGCCAGTACCTCCTGGGAGGTTGTTTCCGTATAACTTAAAAGCCCCTGAAGGCGCTGACAGGCGGCAAGCAGTTCCCTGGAACGGTAATTTTCCATCTTCAGGGCAGCAATCTGCTCTTTAAGGCGGGCGCTTTCCTCGCGGGTGTTTATGAGGCTAAAATATTTTATCCATATATTTTGTACGCCGTTAATGGTGCCGGAAAAAAGCCTTTGAAACGGGGCAGTTATTTCAACGACGGCCTGTTCAACAGGGTTCCATTTTCTGTTATCTTCCCGGTTTAAAGACATCAAAAAGAACAGAAAAAATATCAATAATACCCATATCCAGAAAATTTTTATCCATTTAATACTGAACAATTATACTGATTTCCCCTAAGGAAATAAAATTTATTTAATCATAACCTCTTTTAAAACAGCTATATTATCAAGGGCCTTTCCTGAACCGAGAACAACTGTGGACAGGGGGTCTTCCGTGATGGTTATGGGTAGCTTTGTCTCTTCCCTCAGAAGGACGTCAAGGTCCTTTAAGAGGGCGCCGCCGCCTGTCAGTACAATTCCCCTGTCAACTATATCCGCGGCAAGCTCCGGAGGGGTCTGTTCCAGGGCAATACGCACTGTCTCTACAATGGTCTCGACCTGTTCTGAGATTGATTTCCTCACTTCATCAGAGTCGATTGTCAGGATCTTGGGTATGCCTGTCACAAGGTCCCTTCCTTTGACCTCTATTGTCTCCACGTGATCGCTCGGGTAGGCGTTTCCTATGGTCGTTTTAATAATCTCAGCAGTTGAAGGCCCTATCAGCAGGTTGTATTTCCTCTTGATATGCTGCAGAATAGCCTCGTCCATCTTGTCTCCGCCGACCCTTACGGATTTGCTGTAAACGATTCCCGCAAGGGATATGACGGCCACCTCGGTTGTCCCGCCTCCGATATCAATAACCATATTGCTTGTGGGCTCTGTAATCGGGAGCCCGGCGCCTATTGCAGCCGCCATGGGCTCTTCAATAAGAAAGACCTCCCTAGCGCCTGCCGATTCAGCTGATTCCCTCACGGCCCTCTTTTCCACCTGTGTGATCCCGGAAGGGACACATATAATGATACGGGGACGCACAAGGGTAGTTCTATTATGCACCTTGCGGATAAAATGGCGAAGCATGGCCTCAGTGATCTCAAAATCTGCAATGACTCCGTCTTTCATGGGACGAATTGCGGCGATATTTCCAGGTGTGCGGCCAAGCATCATCTTTGCCTCTTTACCCACTGCCAGCACCTTATTAACCCCCTTTTCATCCTTGCGGACTGCCACAACGGAGGGCTCTCTTAAAACAATCCCTTTTCCTTTTACATAGACAAGTGTATTTGCTGTCCCTAGATCGATAGCCAGGTCATTGGAAAATAACCCGAGAATGGGGTCAAACAACATATATTACTCCTTTCAATTAGCTGTAGTATTGCCTATAATATGAAACGGATAAACCGTAAAAAACAAATTGCTTAATCACCTTGACAAATAACATATATTACGTTTAAATGGCTGTTTTTCAAACAGCTGTAAAATTCAATAGAAGGTGTATAAAACATGAAAAGAACATATCAGCCAAGTAACATTAAAAGAGCGCGAACCCACGGCTTCAGGGAAAGAATGAGCACCGCAGGCGGTATCAAGGTTCTAAAAAGAAGAAGAGCCAAGGGGCGAAAAAGATTGTCTGTAAGTTACTATAATACATGAAATCATTTTCATTCCCCAAATG
>JAFGIC010000526.1 GCA_016929815.1 Deltaproteobacteria bacterium | reverse complement strand
TCAGCCGTGACAGGGTTGAAGATCTTTTCAGCCGGATAATGGCAGTGCCCCTTTCCCGAAGGAAAAGGATCAAAGGTATGGAACAGGGCAGGGCAGGGGTGATAATTGCCGGCGTCATTGCTATTTTGAGGATTATGCATTTTTTCAATTCACTGCAAATAACGGTCAGCTATTCTGATATACTTGAAGGGATTATTTTATCCCATATTATGGAGGGAGATAATGAATAAGACAGACATACAATACGCATACACATTTGATGACTTAATCCTTATCCCGGGCAGATCATCGATTCTGCCCGATCAGGTGGATGTCAGGACAAGGCTATCCAGGAATATCATCCTGAATATACCTCTTGCCAGCGCTGCCATGGATACGGTCACGGAATCCGCGACCGCCATTACAATGGCAAGGCAGGGCGGCATAGGATTCATACACAAGAATATGAGCATCGAGAGACAGGCCCTTGAAGTGGAAAAGGTTAAAAAGTCGGAGAGCGGGATGATTGTGAATCCGATCACAATTGAACCCGGCAGGAAGATCGGAGAGGTCCTGGAAATTATGAACAAATACAGGATATCAGGGCTGCCCGTCGTAAAGGAAGGCAACCTTGTGGGGATAATTACGAACCGAGATCTTCGTTTCGCCACCGACATGGAGCAGAGGATTGAAGAGGTAATGACAAAGGAAAACCTTGCGACCGCCAGGGTAGGCATTACGCTCGAAGAATCCAAAAAGATCCTCCACGAGCGGAGGATAGAAAAACTGCTGGTTGTGGATGATGACGGAAAGCTGAAGGGGCTGATTACGATCAAGGATATTGAAAAGATCAAGAAATATCCCAATTCATGCAAGGATGAACTTGGAAGACTCAGGGTCGGAGCGGCAGTAAGCGTGGGGCCTGAAACGGATGCCCGTGTTGAAAGGCTTATTGAGGCTGCGGTTGATGTGCTTGTTGTGGACACCGCTCACGGACACTCCCGGAATGTTCTTAATACAGTGAAGCAACTTAAAAAGAAATACACTGACACGGAAATCATCGCGGGGAATGTGGCCACGGCGGAAGGAACAAAGGCATTGATAGATGAAGGCGCGGATGCAGTCAAGATAGGTGTCGGTCCCGGATCCATATGCACCACAAGGATCGTTGCAGGCATAGGCGTACCCCAGATGACGGCTATTATGAACTGCTCTGAGGAGGCCTCGAAATACGGCATACCAGTCATCGCGGACGGGGGCATAAAATATTCAGGAGACATTACAAAGGCCATAGCAGGAGGAGCAGATTCCGTGATGATAGGGAGCCTCTTTGCGGGTACTGAGGAAAGCCCGGGAGAGACCATATTGTACCAGGGCAGGACATACAAGGTTTACAGGGGCATGGGTTCCATAGAGGCAATGAAGGAGGGAAGCAAGGACAGATATTTTCAGACAAATATAGAACTTGAAAAGGACCTTGTTCCGGAAGGAATCGTTGGGAGGGTGCCCTATCGAGGATCGCTGGCCGCTGTGACCTATCAGCTTATAGGAGGCCTGAGGTCAGGTATGGGGTACCTGGGATGCGCCGATATAGCCGAACTGAAGACAAAACCCAGGTTCATGCAGGTAACGGGCGCCGGTCTCAGGGAGGCCCATGTGCATGACGTGGATATCATCAAGGAGGCGCCGAATTACAGGGTGGAGTAGATGGCTGACGATATTTACAGACACAAGATACTGATACTGGACTTCGGTTCACAATACACACAGCTTATTGCGAGGCGTGTTCGCGAAAACCAGGTGTATTGTGAAATTCATCCCTTTAATCTCTCCTTTGAAAAAATACAGGCGTTTGCGCCTGAGGGTATAATACTTTCAGGAGGACCTTCAAGCATCTATGACAAGGAGGCGCCTTTTGCGGATAAAAGGGTGCTCGATATGGGCATCCCGATACTGGGAATCTGTTATGGGATGCAGTATGTTACGCATGCATTGGGCGGTGTTGTGGCCAAGGCAATTGATCGTGAATATGGAAACGCATCAATAACGATCCTTGATGACAGTGATCTTTTTCACGGTTTTGACAAATCCATTGAAGAGACGGTATGGATGAGCCACGGGGACAGGATAAATCACATCCCGGAGGGGTTTTCAGTTATTGCAAAAAGCAAAAACAGCCCGGTTGCGGCAATGGCCGATTCAAGGAAGAGGATTTTCGGAGTTCAGTTCCATCCCGAGGTTGCTCACACACCGAATGGACATCAGATCCTTAAAAATTATCTTTTCAGAATATGCGGATGTGAACCCTCGTGGACAATGGCATCCTTCGCAAAACAAACCATCAAAGAACTGAGGGAGAAACTGGGGAATGACCGGGTTATATGCGGCCTGTCCGGCGGAGTTGATTCATCTGTGGTAGCGGTGCTCCTGAACGAGGCCATAGGCGACAGGCTCTCCTGCATCTTTGTGGACAACGGCCTTTTAAGAAAAGGCGAAAGCCGGCAGGTCATGGAGACCTTTGCAGATCATTACAGAATGGATGTCCATCTGGTTGACGCCTCGGATATCTTTCTCAAAAAACTTGAGGGTGTGACTGACCCTGAGAAAAAGAGAAAGATCATAGGGCATGAATTCATCTCCGTTTTTGAAAAAAAGGCAAGGGAGCTCGGAAAGGCAAGATACCTGGCGCAGGGCACGCTATATCCTGATGTCATAGAGAGCGTCTCTTTCAAGGGGCCGTCCGCCACCATTAAAAGTCATCACAATGTGGGGGGGCTTCCTGAAAAGATGAACCTTGAACTCGTTGAGCCCCTGAGGGAGCTGTTCAAGGACGAAGTGAGACAGGTGGGCGTGGAACTCGGTCTTCCAAGGGAACTGGTTATGAGGCAGCCCTTTCCGGGACCGGGTCTCTCGGTGAGGATACTGGGCGAGATTACCCATGAAAGGCTGGAGATATTAAGGGCAGCAGATTACATACTTATCGAGGAGATACGGAAGGCGGATCTCTATGAAAAGGTGTGGCAGTCTTTTGCGGTCCTGCTGCCGGTCAAGACAGTAGGTGTGATGGGCGATGAAAGGACCTACGAGAACGTTATAGCCGTAAGGGTGGTGGACAGCCTGGACGCTATGACCGCGGACTGGTCGAAGATACCGTACGACGTTATGTCATCCATATCAAACAGAATCATTAACAACGTAAGGGGCGTGAACCGCGTTGTCTATGACATATCATCCAAGCCGCCCAGCACCATAGAGTGGGAATAAAATAGGGGACGTTCATAAGATTATAAGTTAAAACAATTAAAGTTATAATCTTATGAACGTCCCCTATTTTATTTTATCGCAGCTTGGCGAAGGGGTTGTTAAAGGGAACGTGTTTTGGTTTTCCGGCTGCCTTTGTGGGCTTTGAATCCTTTCTTACAGGTTGATGATCCTTTTTAACATCCGCCTTTTTTTCACTCTGGCCCGGGTTCTCCTTCATGGAGAGTGATATGCGCTGACGGGCCATATCCACCTCCATAACCGTGACTGTCACCCGCTGGTTGACCTTGACCACATCCTGTGGCTCCTTAACAAAACGATCGGCAAGCTGACTCACATGAACAAGACCGTCCTGATGCACACCTATATCGACAAAGGCCCCGAAGGCGGTCACGTTGGTGACTACACCGTTAAGCTTCATGCCCGGTTTTAAATCTTCTATCTTTTCTACACCATCGGCGAATTTAATCCCCTCGAATTGTTTACGCGGGTCCCTGCCGGGTTTGGCGAGTTCCTCCATTATATCATTGAGGGTCGGCATGCCGACGGTGTTCGTGACATATCGTGAGAGGTCTATATTCTTCCTGATGTTGCGGTCCGTAATCAGATCCGACACCGAACAATTCAGGTCCGTTGCCATCGACTCTACAATAGGATAGGACTCGGGGTGAACGGCGCTCTTGTCCAGGGGATTTTCACCGTCCCTTATTCGCAGGAATCCCGCTGCCTGTTCAAATGCCTTCGGGCCAAGGCGATGCACCTTCTTCAGGTCGTCACGTGATGACAGGGGGCCGGTTTCCGTTCTGAATGCGATGATATTTTTTGCGAGCTGCGGTCCCAGGCCTGATACATAGGTCAGCAACTGCTCGCTCGCTGTGTTTACTTCAACGCCCACCGCATTAACGCAGCTGATCACAACATCATCAAGGCTCTGCTTAAGAGCCTGCTGGTTCACGTCGTGCTGGTATTGACCGACTCCTATAGACTTGGGATCAATCTTTACAAGCTCCGCAAGGGGGTCCATAAGACGTCTCCCGATGGATACTGAGCCGCGATAGGAAATGTCCAGGTCAGGGAACTCTTTTCTGGCAACCTCTGAGGCCGAATAGACGGATGCCCCGCTCTCATTTACCATAACAACCAGTATCTCTTCAGGCAGACCCAGCGCCTTTACAAAGGCCTCGGTCTCCCTCCCGGCTGTGCCGTTCCCTATTGCTATTGCCTCTATCTGATATCTGGATGCAAGCACCACAATGGTCTCAGCCGCTGCCTTTTTCGCCTCTTCAGAACCAGATGGAAAGATAGTTTGATGGTAAAGCAGATTGCCCTGCCTGTCCATGCATACGACCTTGCAGCCCGTCCTTATTCCCGGGTCAATGCCCATTACGCGCTTCTGTCCAAGAGGAGATGAGAGGAGGAGTTCCCTCAGATTATCCGAGAACACGCGGATGGCGGTTTCATCCGCCCGCTTTTTTGTCTCCAGCCGGATCTCGGTCTCCATGGAAAAGGACAGGAGCCTTGAGTATGAGTCATGGGCCGCCTCTCTGACCTGGAGGGAGGCGGGAGAATCACCCTTAACAAACATTCCATTCAGGAGTGAAAGGGCATCTTCCTCCTGGGGGCTTATCTTTAGTGACAAGATCTCCTCCTTCTCACCCCTTCTTATCGCAAGCACCCTGTGTGAGGGCGCCGTGGACACCGGTTCCTCCCAGTTAAAGTAATCCCTGTACTTGGCGCCTTCTTCCTCTTTTCCTGCAATTACGCTGACCTTGAACACACCCTTTTCAAAGTATAGGGCGCGCATCTTTTCCCGGGCCTCCTGGTTCTCATTGATCCATTCCGCTATTATGTCCCGCGCCCCGGCCAGGGCCTCTTCCTGGGAGTTGACGTCCTTTTCTGCATCCACAAAAGACAGCGCCTCTGCCATGGGGTCTGTGGAATCCTCCTGCTTGAAGATTATCTCCGCCAGGGGTTCAAGTCCCTTTTCCTTTGCTATTGTCACCCTTGTCCTCCTCTTGGGCCTGAAGGGCAGGTATATATCCTCAAGGGTTGTCATGGTCTCCGCGGCCATGATCTTTTCCTTTAATTCGTCGGTAAGCAGTTCCCTCTCCTGGAGTGACTGGAGGATGGCCTCCCTTCGTTTATCAAGCTCCTCAAGCTGGCTGAGTCTTTCGCGAATTGTTGTTATAAGCACCTCGTCAAGGGAGCCGGTGGCCTCTTTCCTGTATCTGGCTATAAAAGGCACGGTCGCCCCTTCTTCAAGAAGAAGGGATACAGCCGCGACCTGCTGAGGTTTAATGTCAAGTTCTAATGCAATCTTTGAGACATGTCTTTCTTCCATCTTTGTCATCACTCCTGTGTGTTTTGTTTTTTTATAACTATATGTTCCAGTATTATTGCGCTTAATACCCCTATCACCAGGCCGTTTCCCAAAAGCGGTTTGAGGGAAGGGTGCAGGAGACTGATTACATGGTCGGGGATAAAGACCACTATAACGCCGAAGAACATGGATGCACCTATGACCAGGGCGTCTTCATATTGAAATCCTTTTGGCCTGTCCTTTACCGCCAGCATCAGGCCTGATGCCACCTGTACGCCCATCAGGTATGCCATAAGGGCGCCTATGACTACCGACGGCGCCATGATAATAATTCCCGCGGCGGAGGGCAACAATGCGACAATGATAGACAGCAATCCGGTCGGGATCATGGAAAAACGCGAGGCGCAGCCTGTTGAGATTATTATTCCGGGGCTCATGGAGTAGTTTACAGGGCCTATAACGCCCATAAAACCTGAAAGCATATTGGAAAGTCCTGTCAAAAGAATGCCCCTTGAGACCCTTTTGTCCTGATCTTTCGTTTCAAGCAGCTCGTTTACGGACTGTATGGAACCAAGGTCGTTTATTGACAGTGCAACAAAGCAGAATATGAAAGATATGATAAGGCCCGGATCAAAGGAAAGCGGATATGTGAAATGATTAAAAATACCCTTTGAGGTAATATCAGATAAAGCGAATAATTCTTTAAAATCACCCGGAAAGATCACG
>JAFGIC010000525.1 GCA_016929815.1 Deltaproteobacteria bacterium | reverse complement strand
CGCAGGGCACAGGGCGAAGGGCGTAAGGGAAAGGCGTTAAAAAAGAAGACGCAGGGCGCAAGGCGCAGGGTGTGGGGAAAGGCGTTAGAAAAATCGATAACCCCAGTCCATTATATATGCTAATTTGTTTTAATTCTGAAGGAGGGGTAAATGATAATGAAGCTGCTTGGAATTTCCGCTGGCAGGAAGATGGGGAACAGCGAGATCCTTTTAAAAGAGGCTTTAATGGCCGCGGAAGGGACCGGAGACATAGAGGCTGAGATCGTGTGTTTGCATGACCTGAATATAAAATTCTGCACAGGTTGCGAGGCATGCACACACGCCACTCCTGAAAATCCTGATGCATCCTGTGTTATAAAGGATGATGATATGTCTTTTTTAAGGGACAAACTAGATGAGTGCGATGGTCTGATCATCAGCTCGCCCACATTCATGACAAGGCCGCCGGGGATATTTTTTACCATGAATGAGAGATTTCTCGGCTTTGGACCTAAATACCTCATGGATGTTTTTAAAAGGAAGAGGACGGGTGCGATCATATCCATAGGCGGTACGGACTGGACACAGATGGCCCTGCCCATGCTGATGATGCCCTTTTTTATGCTGAATATCCGCGTTGTGGATAAGCTGCAGGTCAAGTGGTCCTCCAGTTCAGGACAGGTGCTGGCCTATGACGATTATATTAAACGCGCCGCCGAACTTGGGGGAAATCTTGCCGTGGCCATGAAGAACCCCGGAAGATATGATTATATGGGTGGCGACAAGGGGTTATGCCCCTATTGTAATTCCAATCTCCTCATGATTGGAAACACAACGGTTGTCACTTGTCCCCTTTGCGATATTAAGGGAGATCTCAGGATAGAAGGCAATGAGATAAAGATAGACTGGCGTGAAGAGGATATCAAAAATATCCGATGGGAGCCCGCGGGCATGGGCCGTCATGTCGGCCTGATAAAAGAGAATCACGCCCATTTTGAAAGGAACAGGGAGATAGTAAGGCAGAGACTGGAGAAATATAAAAATTACAAGACCTATTGCAGGCCATAAGAAGGCGCAGGGCACAGGGCGAAGGGCGTAAGGGGAAGGCGTTAAAAAAGAAGGCGCAGGGCGCAGGACACAACGTAAAGGCATAAAAAGCATATCCGCCTTTGTCGCTGGATGATTATCACACGGTAGGAAGAGCAAGGATCTCTATTAATTGAAATTTCAAATCTCAAATTTGAAATCTTTCTCCTTGCGCCTTGTGCCTATTTTTTTAATCGCTTGGCATTTGTGATTTTTTGCCAGTTTTATTTTATGTATTAACAACAATCGGAGGTTATCCATGCCCATACACCCACTGGCCGGTAAAAAGGCCCCAGAATCAATGCTTGTTAATGTGCCTGAGCTTGTATCTTCCTATTATACGGACGAGCCCAAGGGGCCTGTCGCCTTCGGGACATCCGGTCACAGGGGTTCATCATTTGAAGGGACCTTCAACGAGCACCACATCGCATCTATCAGCCAGGCCATATGCGATTACAGGAAGATGAAGGCGATCCAGGGGCCGCTCTTCCTGGGATTCGACACACATGCCCTTTCTTCACCCGCGTTCAGGACTGCGCTGGAGGTCTTCGCGGGAAATGACGTAGAGACCATTATCCACAAAGGCGACGAGTTTACGCCGACGCCGGTTATATCCTTTCTGATCCTTGAGTATAACAGGAAAGGTCAGGGCGGATTCGCCGACGGCGTGGTCATTACCCCTTCTCACAATTCACCAAAAGACGGAGGATTCAAATACAACCCTCCCCATGGAGGTCCGGCGGATGTTGACGTTACCAGGTGGATCGAGGACAGGGCCAATGAACTGATGAAGGGCAGAAACAAGGGCATTCATATCAAGGGCCTGCCCTATGAAAAGGCCAGGAATGCAACTACGACTCATGAGCAGGATTTTATCGGGCCTTTTGTTGAAGCCCTCTCCGGGGTTGTTGATATGGATGCGATAAGGAGTCATGGGATCAGGATAGGCGCGGACCCTATGGGCGGCGCGGGCGTGCATTTCTGGGGCAGGATCGCGGAAAGATACGGACTCAATATTGAGGTGGTCAACGGAAACGTTGATCCGACCTTCAGGTTCATGACTGTTGACTCCGACGGCGTGATAAGGATGGACTGTTCGTCTCCCCACGCCATGGCAGGTCTCATTGCCATGGCAGGCATGTTTGATATCGCATGGGGCAATGATCCCGATTTTGACAGGCACGGCATAGTTTGCCCTGACGGACTTATGAAGCCGAACCATTATCTATCTGTGGCCATATGGTATCTTATACAGAACAGGCCGATGTGGGAAAAGGAGATATCCATAGGGAAGACCCTTGTCAGCAGCAGTATGATAGACAGGGTTGTAAACGGTCTGGGGAAAAGGCTCTACGAGACGCCGGTTGGATTCAAGTGGTTTGTCCACGGCCTTCGGGACGGCAGCGTGGCATTCGGCGGCGAGGAGAGCGCGGGCGCGTCCTTCCTCCGGATGGACGGCAGCGTCTGGACCACGGACAAGGACGGATTCTGCATGTCCCTCCTTTCTGCGGAGATACTGGCAAAGACAGGCAAAACGCCTTCCGAATTATACAGGGAGAAACTTGTGCCTCAATTCGGAGATCCCTTCTACGAAAGGGCGGACGGCCCTGTAACAGACCGGCAGAAGTCGGTATTGAAAGATCTGAAACCCGGCTCAATAAAGGCCTCGAGCCTGGCCGGCATCCCGATAGATAAGGTTATGACAAAGGCACCCGGAAACGACGAATCGATCGGGGGGGTCAAGGTGATACTTAAAGACGGTTCATGGCTCGCGATAAGGCCTTCAGGCACCGAGCCCAAGATGAAGATCTATGTCGAGAGCTTCGGCGGGAAAGACCTCTGGCAAAGGATCTATGATGAGGCTGTCCCGTTTATATTCGGGGGCTGAACCATCCTTCCAGTTCTTCAAGTAATATCTTCTACTTAAAACATTCTCCATACTTTTTCATGCAGGAAGGATAATTTGTGTAACCTTTCCGCAAGAGCTGCGTTTTATTACCATAATCGGATTGCTTCAATATTTTCCGGCCGGATAATATAGTATATACAATATATTATAATCTGTTTTGATCATTCAGGCGATACGTAGCGTAATTAATTTACTGCAGTCGTGTCTGAGAAAAATGTGAAACTTAATTTATTAACAACGTTCAAAAGTGCGTACCTGAATTTAAAGATCTGTTTGGATCATGTCAGTCTTCTCAAGGCGATATCTACAGGTTTTAACGTTCGGGTCTGATTTTTAAGGGTTTAAGAGACTCTGTGTCTCTAATAAGGATCTATCTTAAATGGCTATTGATATGGAAACCCTTAAAAATCAGACCACTGCCAGGTTTGGGTGGTATTTTTTATGAGATATCGCCTTTCGAAGACTGGCGTGATCTTACAAATTATTTATTACAGACACACACTTTTGAACGTTACCGATTTATTTTAAAAGTTCGGTAATGGCGTTAATGATGAGGATCCTGACGCTATTTTTTATTCACAATTAAGAGAGGAGAAGATGAAAATGAGCGAATTGAAGGAGGGTGCAAAAAGTTATGGGGCTATTATGGAGGGAGTAATACTGAAGAATCTCGTTCTTCGCTGGGCCATGGTGCTCCTGCTTGCCTGCGGGGTCTGCATGTGGACCGGCTGCGGAGGATCTGATGATTCAGATGACACGGAAGAGACAGACAACAGCGACGATGACGGCGGCGACGATGACGGCGGCGACGTCAATAAAACCGGAGTCTATGAACAGGATGGCGGGACTGTTACCGAGGACCTCAAGACCTATGCTGCAACCGGAACTGACGAGTCGGCGGTCTATGTATATGGTGCAGGCACCTATACCTTGACTAACGGCACTTTAACAAAGACAGGAGACACTTCCAGCGCCGATGACAGCAATTTTTACGGAAATAACGCCATTGTCCTGGCAGAGGACGGGAGCACAATAAATATAACAGATTGCACGTTGACATCAGACTCCGAGGGCTCGAATGGGGCCTTTGCCTATGAAAAGGATACAGTAGTTAATGTGAGAAATTGCACTATTTCAACTACAGGGAATTCCGCCCGCGGTGTGGATGCCACCTATGGCGGTACGATAAATATATGGGATAGTGAAATCACTACTACAGGAGCTCATTGCAGCGCCCTTGCAACCGACCGCTATGATGCTGCCAGTGGCGAGCCTGAAGTCAATGCCTACAATGTTATTGCAGAGGTCTCAGGCGATGGCTCCGTCGGCGCCTATTCTACCGGCACTTTCTACATTGAGGATTGCGTTTTTACCTCAAACGGATCGGGCGCCGCTGTTATAGAAGGGACAAACTCCATAACCCTTGTAAACACTGATATGACAGTAACACTGGCAGACAAATATGGGGTGATGGTGTATCAAAGTATGTCCGGCGATGCCCTGGGGAACACCGGCACATTTGATATGGAGGGCGGCAGTATTACAGTAAACGGCGGCCCCATTCTGCTCAACACGAATGACGAGGCCTATTTTACACTCGAGGATGTAGTCCTTAGCGGCTCGGATGTAATCTTACAGACCGGAAAAATAAATTGGGGCGCTACAGCCACGAACGGCGGCGTCAGCCATTTCACTGCCATCAATCAGGATATGACAGGTAATTTTGTTGTGGACGGTTATGGTAATATTACTGCTGTATTTCCAAACGGTTCATCATTGGTGGGTGCTATTGATCCGGACAATTCCACCAATCAGAATACAGGTTCAATAGAAGGCGGGTATGTCAGTCTGACTATGGACGCAACAAGTACATGGACGGCAGCTGCCAATTCCTGGGTTGATGAGCTTACGCTTTCAACAATTAACAGCATTGATGCCAGTTCAGGGGTCACTATTACCGTCGATACACTGAGCGGTGTTTCAGTGACAAGCCCATACACCCTGCCGGGCGGAGGCACTCTTGTTGTAAATTAATATTTGTAGCTGCGAATATTTATCATACTAAAAGCCCCACAGTATATGATGTAATATCCTGTGGGGCTTTTTTACGCATAATATATCCTTTTAACAGGGATCAGACAGAACGGTAATGATAAATTGTCCATATGCATATTACTTTAATTTTCCAGACAATCCCGGCAATTTAAAAGCATTTTTATATTTACTAGGGAAAGTATAGTGAACGACTTAAATAAGTTTACATAGCGCTATAAAAACTAGCTTTGAGGCAGGGCCTGTTTTCGAAAGGCCATATCTCAAAAAGAATTCCATCGTGCTATGCAGTGCCTTGATATTTGCGGTTTGTATCTCCGAATTACT
>JAFGIC010000524.1 GCA_016929815.1 Deltaproteobacteria bacterium | reverse complement strand
AGTGGATGATCTCAAAGCAATATAATTTCCCGTTATCTGTCATTATGGCCGATATTGACAACTTCAAGGCAATTAATTACACCTATGGTCATCAGACCGGAGACAGGGTCCTGAAAAAAATCGCCGCAGTATTATCTAAAAACCTAAGGAAAAACGATTGCCTGGCTCGATACGGGGGCGAGGAATTTATTTTTGTCTTGCCTCAAACGGATCTTATTGATGCATATAATACGGCGGAGAGGGTTATCGCAGAAGTCCGGAAGGAAGTCATGCCCCTTAATAATAAACACAACCTTTCCGTTACCATCAGCTGCGGCGTCTCTACAGTAGTCCCGGTGGAAAAACCTGAAAAGATTCAAGCCCTCATTCACAGGGCCGACACGGCATTGTATGAGGCGAAGTCCTTGGGCAAAGACCGTGCTGTCTGTAAAGAGGGGTAGCGGGTCATGCCTCCTTTTTAACCTTCTTGCCGAATATCCTTGCGCCTATGATACCTACCTCATAAAGGATCATCAGCGGGACCGCCATCAGGAACAGGTTAAAGGGGTCCGTTGTAGGCGTAATTATTGCCGCAGCTGTAAAAATAAGGAGTGTTGCATACTTGCGGTACTTGCTCAGAAAAGAGGCCGACACAACATGGGCCTTTGCCAGAAGGGTCATGACCAGAGGGAGTTCAAACGTGCTTCCGAAGGCAAAAAGAAGAAGCGAGGCCAGACTGAGGTATTCTCTCATGGAAGGGAATGCCTTGACATAATCTGTCCCGAAACCCATTAAATATTTAAAGGCATAGGGAAATACAACAAAATAACCGAAAAGCGCCCCTCCTATAAAAAAGAAAGAAGAAAGAGAAACAAAGGGCAACAGGAGTCTTTTTTCATTTTCGTACAATCCGGGCGCCACAAAGAGCCACATCTCATACATAATAACCGGAACAGCAAACAAAAGCCCCGCGATAAACGCCGTCTTCAGATAACAGAAGAATGCCTCTGTCAGCCCCGTAAAGATCATATCCTGATCAGGAGACATGGCATGTTCAAGCGGCAGCATCAGTATTTCAAAGAGTTTCTCTTTAAAGGCATATGACCCTGCAAAGGTTATACAGACCGCTATAAGGCAGACAATTATTCGCTTTCTCAGCTCTTCCAGATGCTGTATAAATGACATTGTGCCATTATTTTGATGACCCTCTTCTTTCACTTTTTCTCCTTTGCTTTCAGATCATTCTCGGGATTAAATCAGATCGCAACATAATCAGTTTTTGTGCGAAAATCAATCATTCATTTGATTTTAAAAGAATAGTACGATATTTATAGAAAAAATTTTCAGGAGCAACTTAATGACAGAGAACGGATGGCACAATACAGATATCAGGGTAAGATACAAGGACACGGACCGTATGGGGGTCGTTTATTACGGTAATTATTTGACTTATTTTGAGGTCGGCAGATCCGAGTACATGAGGGAATTGGGGTTTCCCTATTCTCAGATGGAGGGTAAAGGATATATACTGGTGGTTACAGAGGCAAACGCCAGATATCGTAGTAATGTCGGCTATGACTCTCTTATAACGGTTAAAACCGCTATCACAGAGGTCAAGAGGATCAAGGTGCGCTTTGATTATGAGATCTTTTCCAGCGATAATATCCTTCTTGTTACAGGCTACACCGTACATGGTTGCCTTAACCCTGACATGAAGCCCATCAGGATACCGGAAGAACTGGTAAAAAGGATGCAGGGCAGATTAATAAATAGACATGAAGAGGAATAGGCAATGAATTTCGTCGAGGCAATAGGATGCTCATGGAAAAATAATAAATCACTCCTGTGCGTAGGGCTTGACCCTGATTTCAACAGGATTCCCGCCCATATCAGGGGAACGGATGAACCCATATTCGAATTCAACAGGGCTGTCATCGACGCGACTGCCGATATCGTATGCGCCTATAAACCTCAGATAGCCTATTATGCCCCGTGGCGCGCTGAACAGCAGCTGGAAAAGACCATAGAATACATACACATGAATTATCCCGGCATACCGGTTATTCTGGACGCGAAACGGGGCGATATCGGTTCCACAGCGGAGATGTACGCAAGGGAGGCCTTCGAGCGTTACCGGGCAGATGCGGTGACGGTAAATCCCTACATGGGAGGTGATACCCTCGAACCTTTTCTAAGTTACAGGGAAAAGGGAGTAATCATATTATGCCGGACATCAAATCCGGGCGCAAGGGACATACAGGATCTTGAAGTCTGCGGAGAAAAGATCTACATGATCATTGCCGCAAAGGCCGCAAGGGAATGGAACCGTGAAGGCAATGTCGCCCTTGTTGTGGGAGCCACATACCCCGACGAATTGATGGAGGTCCGTTCCATTGTTGGTGATATGCCCCTCCTTGTTCCTGGCATCGGCGCCCAGGGTGGGGACGTTGAAAAGGCTGTGTTAAACGGAAAGGACAGCAAAGGGGCCGGCATGATCATAAACTCCTCCCGTGGAATAATATATGCAGGCAAGGGAAAAGGCTTTGCAGATGCAGCGAGAAAGGCGGCCGCTGAATTGAGGGATGAGATAAATAAATACAGATAGGGAACATTTCAATAAGATTTTTGTCTAACAAAATGAATAGCGAACAAGCTAACATCACACAGGCTCAAATGGATGATTTTGCCCTTATCAGGGCATTTCATAAAGGCGAGAATTACGCCTTTGACGCCCTTGTGATGAGATATAAGGATCGTATATTCAACCTGTGCCTCCGTTTTCTGGGCGATTCTCATGAGGCGGAAGACACTTCGCAGGATGTATTTTTAAAGGCATTTAAGTCCTTGAATAATTTCAGGTTTGAATCATCATTTTATACATGGCTTTACCGCATAGCGGTCAATTCATGTAAAAACAGAGTTAAATCTCTGTGGTACAGATTCAGAAAGAATGAGGCATGGACTGAAAACTCGGAGGGATCCCTTGAAGGCTCTCAATTTGAATTCATGGCATATTCAAATGAAAATCCTGTTGCATCCCTGGAAAATAAAGAGATGATGAACGCCCTGCAGAAGGCTATCAATACACTGCCTTCAGACCAGAAATCCGTTGTAATCCTCCGTGATATAGAGGGCCTTTCCTATGAAGAGATTACGGATATTACGGGATTCAAACTCGGCACACTAAAATCCAGGCTTTCCAGGGCAAGGCACAGCCTCAGGGAAAAATTAGGAGATATTATTTGAATTCGGAATGCACTCATATCAGACGGCTTATCTCGTATTATATCGACGGCGACCTGGAGCCCGCGAAAATGGCCGCTGTTAGTGAACATCTGCTTGCCTGCCGGGAATGCAGCCGGGAACATGATGCGTTAAGGTCCGTGATCAGCGGATTGCATAGTTTCAGGCAGGTCAAGGCGCCCGCCGACTTCCTTGAAGGGATACACGAAAGGATAAATGAAGATTCAATTATCCACAGGATCAGGGAAGCCTTATCATTAATGCGATTCAGGATACCTGCCGAGTTGGCGGCATTCGCTGCAACTGCCATGCTTATCCTTTTGATATTTAATTTTCTCCCTTCAGGAGAAAAAGCTTTTATTAAAAGACCGGGATACGAACAGACAAAAATTGCGGCGGATCATAGCGTCTTGCCGGCACAAACCGCTGAAAATAACAAACCGAAGAAACAGACGTCAGGCAGCGGTGTTGCCCCGCAGATTGAGCAACAGGAGATACCCGTCAGATTGGCCCTTTCTCTGAAAACGCGCCAGGAGACAGTGGCTATACCATCCCGGAGTGTATCTTACGGCAACCCAATTTCCGGTGACATATCGAATAGCCAATATTTACGGCAGACCGAAAACGGGGACGTTACCAGGGAAATAGTAATAACGCCTGATGAGGTTAATCTGAAAATAGATGAAATAATAAATTATATCGAAGGAAATGTTATATCCAGGGTTAATAATATAGAGAACGGTTACCCTTCATCTCTGACACTTTCTGTCCCCTATGCCAATTATCAGCATTTTATCTCAAGGCTTGACGCCCTGGGCGCCCTGAAAGACCCTGTCCCTGCCTTGCCGGAGGCGTCCGGTGACGCAACAATCCTGATTCAAATGGAATTGTACACCAGGGAATAATATAGAGCTGCCTCAGTCAAGCACCTTCTGAAGCTTGGCATTCAGTGTTTCGGGTGTAAAGGGTTTTACGATATAATTGTTGACGCCCGCGTTGATAGCCTCAAGGACATTTCCCTTCTGTCCTTCAGCCGTTACCATAATAAACGGGATGTTTTTATATTTATCGTTGCCTTTAACTGCCTTTAAAAAATCCAGCCCGTTCATATTGGGCATGATCCAGTCTGAAATAATAAGGTCGATCTTATGCTTTTCAAGCTTTTTGAGTGCGACTACACCGTCCTCCGCCTCTATAAAATTGCTGAAACCTATAGACTTCAATGTGCCCTTGACAATTCGCCTCATTGATTCGAAATCATCCACAATAAGAATGGCAATATTATAATTCATGGCTAAGCTCCCCCATGAGAATAATCCCTTCTATTCTTCGAAGCTGACTTCAATTGTAAATTCCCCGTTATCAGTCATAAATGGAATCGCAACAATCTTGTCTTTGGTAATATGAGAAATAGTATGATCTCTCCCCATTATAACAATTGGTATAGCCGCCTGCAAGTTTCTTCCGATCAGTTCGAGTTTTTGTCTCGCCTGGCCGGAAATCATATTGGATATCTCGCCCACTGCATCTTTTACCTCGTCATTCAGTTCAGTCAGTCTTTCACCGAACATGTTGGATACTATGGGAAGAATGCATGACTCTCTGAAACTTACCGATATACTTCCCTTGACATCCCCTGCAAGGCCTATTATTCCGGAGACGTCGCCTTTTGCGACCTCATCTTTCTTAAGATAGGGCTTTCCCACCCTCGCCGTAATAGAGGACATTGTCTGAAGAACATGAATTGTAGATTCGATAAAGGGATTTATGTAACGAACATCCATATATTACTCTCCTTTTATATTATTATTAATTCATTATCGGATTTCAATGCAAATTTCTAAAATTTATTATAACATAATTAAGTCAATTTACAGGCCAACGGACATACCTGAGATT
>JAFGIC010000523.1 GCA_016929815.1 Deltaproteobacteria bacterium | reverse complement strand
GCCGGGAAACGTCAGGGAACTACAGAACCTTGTTGAGAGGCTTTTCACCATAACAAAGGGTGATATGATATACCTGCAGAATATAAACGGGTTCAATGAAGAAAAAGAGGGCAGAAAAGTGATCAGGGAAATGGCCTTAAGGGACGCCTCTGAACTTTTTAAAAGGCAACTGATCAAAGAGGTATTGGACAGGGTCGGCGGCAACAGGACAGAGGCGGCCAGGATACTCGGGATCCATCGCAATACCATACATAAGAGGGTAAGCGGTTTAGATTAAGGATATTCCATGGATGATTTCAAGGTTCCATCCGGAGAGATAGAATCCCGGATCAAGAGATTACAGATAAAGATGCAGGACGCAGGCATGGACGCCATGCTTATTGTCCAGCGAGTGGACCTCTTTTATTTTACGGGCACGGCACAGAACGGTTATCTTTATGTGCCTGCACAGGGAGATCCCCGGCTCTTTATCAGAAAATATATGCCCAGGGCGCAGAAGGAATCAAGCATAAGAGAGATCCTTAAAATAAGGTCCATGAGAGAGATACCCGGGCGTATTATGGATTATTACGGGCGCCTTCCAGGATCTCTGGGCCTTGAGTTTGATGTGCTTCCGGTCAGCGACTTCAATTTTTATCAGACCGTATTTAAGGTGGAAAGATATCTCGACGGGTCACCCCTGATCCATGAAACAAGGATGATCAAGTCCCCCTGGGAGATTGAGCAGATGGAAAGGACCGCAATGATCTCCGGTAAGACCTTTGAATACATGAAGACGGCCATAAGTCCCGGCCTGACGGAGATGGAGTTTGCCGGGATGTTCGAGACCTATGCGAGAAGGTTGGGGCACGGCGGATATCTGAGGGCAAGAAATTTTCAGGCCAAGGCATATAACTGGCATATTTTAAGCGGTAAAAACGGCAGCATGGTAGGTTTTATCGATGCCCCGGCAAGCGGTGTGGGAACCTCGGCTGCCTTCCCCTGCGGGGGAGGGAACAAGCCCCTTAATGTTGATGAGCCGATAATGATAGACCTGGGAACGGTCCTTAACGGCTACCACATGGATGAGACAAGGATGTACGCTATGGGCCGTATGCCGGACAGGGCCATGAAGGCATGCAGGGCTTCAATTGAGATACACGACACTGTCCTTGAAAACGTGAAACCAGGTGTCTCTGTTTCCGAACTTTTCAATATCTCCGTCTCAAAGGCAAAATCCCTGGGTTATAAAGAACAATACCTGGGACCGGAGGGTTATAAGGTCAGTTTTATCGGGCACGGCATAGGGCTTGAACTGGTAGAGCATCCTATTATTGCGAGGGACAGGGATTACAGGCTTGAACCAGGTATGACCTTCAGCCTGGAACCCAAGATGGTATTTGAAAACGAGTTTTCCGCAGGGATCGAGAGCGTCTTTGTCGTAACAGAGACCGGGCATCGCATGATAAGCAAAGTGCCGGCTGATATCTTTGTCTGTTAAATGAAACCTGATTTAATTGAACAGCCATGATCCTGATGCAGATTGACATGTCAATGAGTTTTAATAAAATTCCATTTATACGAATACTTTTGATTATCACCTTCCTTTTGTCCGCAACAAATATAACCGCGGATGATTCTTTTCAAAGGGTACAGCGCACGGAAAAGATGATGGATACGTATTTTACCATCACCGTTTATTCCGATAACCCTGATACTGCAGAGGGGGCGATAACTGAGGCGTTCAATAAAATAAAAGAGATAGAATACGGATTGAACCTCTATAATGGAGATTCGGAACTCTCAAGGCTTAACAGGAAAAAGATACTCAAATCTCCATCTGATGATATCAGGAAAAATATTGAGAGGGCCTTGTATTTTTCAAACCTTACCAATGGCGCATTCGATATAACGGTTCAGCCCATACTGGATCTTTATAACCGGGCATTCATGGAAAAAGGAGTTGCCCCTGCCGGTGAAACGATAAAAAGGGAATTGAAAAGGGTTGATTACAGGAGTGTCCTTGTTAAAGAAGATTCAATAACAATCGGAGATGATCAGGTCATAACCCTCGGGGGGATTGCTAAGGGTTACGCGGTCGAGGAGGCGGTTAAGATACTCAGGCGCCACAACATTGCCATCGCGCTTATCGATGCGGGCGGCAACATGCGCGCGCTGGGTAAAAAGCCTGAAGGCGTTTGGAATATCGCGATAGAGGATCCGCGCGACATGAGTAATTACATCACGATAATTCCCCTGAATAATATGGCCGTTTCAACCTCCGGAGATTATGAAAGATATTTTGACAATAACAGGGAATACCATCATATCATCAATCCCAAAACAGGCTACTCTGCCACGGAATTGATATCGGCAACCGTTGTAACGGATAACGCCTTTGATGCGGATGCCCTTTCAACCGCTGTTTTTGTACTGGGAAAGGAAAAGGGGCTTAAGCTGATAGAATCAATGCCGGGTGTCGAGGGGCTTATCATTACAAGAGAAAGGGAGATATTAAGGAGTTCAGGTTTTCCGGAAGTAAAAGACAATAAATAGCCTGGAGACGATTTAAATTTATGTAACTTTTTCCCTTCATTATTCCCCGAATTTTGTCCTATAGGCTTCTACTCCTTCACTGTATCCGGCTTCATCGCCGCCCCAATCCTTGTGGCACTTATTGCATGCATTGGAAGAAATGCCCTGCGGATTGCTTTGAAACGTCTCCAGACTCTGCTGGGGTTTAATAACCTGCAGGAAGCCTGCCATTATGCCTGGCATTCCCATGACGGTGGAGGCGGTCCGCATGCGCCTGCTTTGTATCGTGTGGCAATAGGTGCATCGGCTGGTGCCCTTAATGTCGGGATCATAACTATGTTTGGTGTGCTCCATTATCATTGAAGGGCTTGCGAATTCTTTTTCATTTCCATGGCAGTGGAGACACAGGCTGTTATCCATATCCCCCCTTTTCAGGTTGGCTGTCGTTGGGCTGCCATGGGGGTTATGGCAATCAAAGCAGGTTGTACGGGCCTCATAATGCCTGCTGTTTGCAAGCATATGATATGTATCCGAATTGGACAGGGCACGCATCACAGGAGATCCTGGCCCTGCGCTGGACTGCATGTAATTTGAAAGGGGCTGGCCTATTTCATAACCCTTGCCTGTTTCCTCGTCCCATGCACCACGCAGGATTCCAGCAGGAACGCTCCTCCCCTGTGTATCATGACACTGGTTGCATACATCCATACCTGTCTCATAACTCAGATTCCGGGGATTGATGATTTTCCCCTCTGCCTCGGGAGACTTGACGTGGCCGGAACCAGGCCCATGGCATTTTTCACAACCGATGCT
>JAFGIC010000522.1 GCA_016929815.1 Deltaproteobacteria bacterium | reverse complement strand
CTTTTTCAAAAACATCAAAATATTGATAAAGGCAGGGCTGAAAATGCCGGCGACGCCGTTTTCAGACGGAAACGGAAACCTTGACACCATGCAGGATATGGATAAAAATAAGGCGCAAGCAATGAAGATTTAAAATTTCAAATTTGAGATTAGACATCCGTCTGTAGCGTTGGGCCTGCGCCGTTTTTTCATTAGGATCTTATGACTCTTATTGCAGTCTTTTTAATAGCCCTTGCCCTTGCCATGGACGCCTTTGCGGTGTCTGTCGCGAGCGGCATTGCCATAAAAAAACTCCGCATCGGCCATGCGTTTACAATAGCCCTTTGGTTCGGGATCTTTCAGTCTATAATGCCCCTGATAGGATGGATCGGCGGGGTCAGCCTTAGGGATCTTCTGTCAAGCATCGATCACTGGGTAATTTTTGGGCTTCTTCTCTTTATAGGCCTTAAGATGATATGGGAGGCATTTCAGATAGAACCGATTGAAAAGGGGTTAAATCCCCTTGATGTCCGCGTCCTTTTTACCCTGTCCCTGGCAACAAGCGTTGACGCCCTGGCAACAGGCGTAAGTTTTGCCCTGCTCGGCATCCCTGTTGTCATGCCGGTTCTCATAATAGGCGCGGTGACCTTTATTTTATCCTTCGCGGGTGTCTGGATCGGGGACAGGAGCGGAGATTTTTTCGGGAAAAAGATGGAGATTGTCGCAGGAATTATACTCATTGCAATAGGTGTAAAGGTATTGATCAGCCATCTTGCGGCAGGATAGATGCTCTTTATCTGATGGGATAAGGCACAGAGATATTAATATTTATTTAATGGGTTATATGCAGCATGGGAAAAACAACAAACCGGCTGATCGATGAAAAGAGCCCCTATCTGCTGCAGCATGCCTATAACCCAGTGGACTGGCATCCATGGAATGATGAGGCCTTTAATAAAGCGATCAGGGAAGACAAGCCCATTTTCCTTTCAATAGGTTATTCCACCTGTCACTGGTGCCATGTAATGGCGCATGAATCCTTTGAAGACAAATCAACAGCCGAGCTGATAAACAGCGCCTTTGTACCGGTCAAGGTGGATAGGGAAGAAAGGCCGGACCTGGATAATGTATATATGATGGTATGTCAGATGCTGACAGGCAGCGGGGGATGGCCTTTGACCATTATAATGACACCCGATAAAAGGCCGTTTTTTGCGGGCACCTATATCCCTAAAACCACACGGTTCGGGAGGACAGGCCTTATGGAGCTTATTCCTAAGATACAGGATATTTGGGTCAACAGGAGAAAGGACGTAGAGGATTCCGCCGACAATATCTTGGTCACGCTCAGGGGCATTGAAGAACCGGCGCCAGGGAAGGACATGGATGTATCCGTATTAGACAGCGCATATCACGAACTGGCGCAGCGCTTTGACAGGGTAAATGGAGGGTTTGGGGGCTCTCCCAAATTTCCTTCGCCCTATAATCTCCTTTTTCTGCTCAGGTACTGGAAGCGGACAGGCCGGCAGGAAGCACTTGACATGGTGGAACATACCATCCGGTCCATACGTGAAGGGGGGATATATGACCAGATAGGCTCAGGCATCCACAGGTATTCAACGGACAGGGTGTGGCTTGTCCCGCATTTTGAAAAGATGCTCTATGATCAGGCCCTTTTTGCCGTTTCCTGCCTGGAGGCCTGCCAGGCCACAGGCAAGGCCTTTTACTCCCAGATTGCCAGGGAGATCTTTGCCTATGTCCTGAGGGACATGACATCTTCCTCGGGCGGTTTCTATTCTGCCGAGGACGCGGACAGTGAGGGTAAGGAAGGTAAATTCTACCTGTGGGATAGAAAAGAGATAGGGGATGTCCTTGGCCGGGATAACGCCGGATTATTTATCAGGATCTTTGGAGTGGAAGCAGGGGGCAATTACAGGGACGAGGCCTCGGGCGGTTTTACCGGATTGAACATCCTTCACATGAAGACCCCTATCCCAATGATTGCTGAAGGCCTTAAGGTTTCTGAAAATGAGATAGAAGAAAAAATTACATCTCTTCGCTTGCAGTTGTTTAACGCCAGAGAAAAGAGGACGCATCCGTCAAAGGATGACAAGATATTGACCGACTGGAACGGGCTCATGATAGCGGCGCTTGCCAGGGGCGCCCAGATACTGGGAGATGATGCTTGTATGGATGCGGCTGTTAAAGCCGCCGGATTTATCCTCTCCAGTGTGCGGGGGGCGGACGGCAGACTCATGCACAGGTACAGGGAAGGAGAGGCGGCCATATCGGCGCACCTGGATGACTACGCCTTCCTTATCTGGGGACTGATAGAGCTTTATGAGTCATGCTTTGACGCGGCCTATCTTAGAACAGCCCTTGACCTGAACAGAGAGATGTTGTCCCTTTTTTGGGATAATGACAGGGGAGGGCTTTTCTTTACAGCGGCAGACAGCGAGCCCCTGCTTATAAGGAAAAAGGAAATCTTTGATGCAGCCTTGCCCTCGGGCAATTCAGTGGCCATGCTTAACCTGTTGAGGCTGGCACGATTGACAGGAAGCGCGGAACTTGAAGAGAGAGCGTCTGAGATCGGGCGCGCCTTTTCGGAACAGGCGAGACAGGTGCCATCGGCCTGCGCCTTTCTGCTGGCTGCTGTGGATTTCGCAATAGGCCCTTCCTATGAGGTGGTAATAGCCGGAAATTCAAAGGCCCCCGACACCATCGAGATGATCTCCGCGCTGAGAAAGAGATTTATACCCAATAAGGCTGTAATCCTGCGGCCAGTGGAAGACCCGGAGCCCTTGGTTGACGGAATTGCGGGATTTGTCAAAGGATGTTCGATTGTAAATGATAAGGCTACCGCATATGTATGTCTCAATAACACATGTAAAAGTCCAACGAATGACCTCTCTGAGATGCTCGACCTGCTTTAGAGACAAGAAGACATAATATGGGTAGGCTGTTAAGCTGTAACGTTAAATGATCTTCAACACAATTTCCTCAACTATATTCTGACCACTGATTACAGACCAGCTTATTGTCGCAGATGTTATGCCAATTTCCCCGGAAAGCATTGTCATGGGAATGCCCATCACTCCTGTTCCACAATAACATAACAGGCTGCGGGCTTCCATTATATGATGAAGGGGTCCGGCAGTATCTATTCGTGATTTTCTTGGCGTGAAATTTCTTTCAGTTCAATTTCATGCCCTTGATAACTTTGTAACTTAACAGCGTTTTGATTACTAATCCCTGGGATAATCTCATATGAATCGATAATTTCTTCGGCAAATACGGTTTGAGTTAAGAATAGAATAATTGCGATAAGAACAATAGGTGTATTCTTAATCGTCTTTTCCTCATATAACATTTCGCTTAACTTGTGAGGTGCCTGTGCTTCCAGGTGAGCGTCCGTAGGACCAGGCTTCAGGGCACCGAGTCAAGTTGAAGCGATTGTTAGCCAATTTTCTTATATTTAGTCATTCTGCCTTCGCCAGATGATTCAATCCTTTTTTCTTCAATCAACTGTTTGAGATCACGGCTTGCGGTGGCGGTAGAGATACCTTTGTTTAATTTCATATATTCCTTCCTGTCAAACCAGTCATTTAAATTTTCAAGTGCAAAATCTGTTCTTTTCTGATAGTTGATATTCCCTGTATTAGATTCATCAATTGTTTTTCGTAAAGTCTGATTAATTGCTTCCAGCATGAACTCGATGAAGACTGTTGATTTGCCAGTATTATCTGCTTCGGCTAGTATTTTATAGTATTGTTCCTGGTTATTCTTGATAGTTTCTTCAATTGGCACATATTCAAATATTGGATTAACTTTCATCAGCAGCAGTGTCTGCCAGAATCTACCCATTCTACCATTGCCGTCCTCAAAAGGATGAATGAATTCCATTTCGTAGTGAAAAACACAACTCTTAATAATATCAATGTCTGAATCTTTCTTTATGTAGTTAAAGAGATCATTCATTAGCCCTGGAACCATTGAATAACTAGGAGCAACATGCTGAACTTCTGATCCCTTTATGATTCCAACCTGTTTCTTTCTAAATTGTCCTGATGATTCAAGCAAACCATCCATTAAAACCTTATGAGCTCTTAGAAAGTCATTTATTGAGTTTGGATCAAATTCTGAAAGTTGTTCATATGCTCGAATAGCATTTTGAACTTCCATTATATCTTTTTTCGGTCCGATAATCCTTGTATTCTCTATTAGCGCGGTTACGTGTTCAATATTCAGTGTATTGCCTTCAATGGCAAGAGAGGAGTGAATAATCTTGATCCTGTTCTGCTTTCTTAATCTTGCTTCCGGCTTGACAAGTAGAAGGCTCTTACATAAGCCGAGGGCTTCGGTAATTTGCCCATACAGAGAAAGTATCCTGTTTGTTATTTCATAAGGCGGTTTCATAGTATCCTATGATAGCATCATTTGATGCTATCATCAAGTATTTCTTCGCGCGCCGAAGGCGGGGTTTTTATGGCTGATAGCAGACGGTGTCAGATTCAGTGCAAGCGCCAGTTCGCGTTGCGTCATGCCCAGTTCTTTCTTTGCCCAGAAACATAATATGCTTCTGGCATATGTCCTTCCTCTGTCTCTTTGACTATCAAAGATTTGTGCAGGGCTTATTCCGGTGATTTCGGATACTCGCTTGGCCAGCTTCTTCAGATCATAACCT
>JAFGIC010000521.1 GCA_016929815.1 Deltaproteobacteria bacterium | reverse complement strand
TACCAGCAGAGCCACTATAATTACCCCAATGATCTCGAAGGTGTGGGATATATAGAACCTGCGCGAAAAACCCGTCCAGTCGTATTTAGCCGTCAGGTATCTCCTCATGGCCATCATGGCCTCGCCCGGATCTGCCCCCCTGGGGCATTGGTCGGAGCATTCGCCGCAGTAATAGCAAAGCCATGGCTCCGGTGAATGCAGGATCTTCTCGGCCAGACCCATCTGTGCATATTTTATCATCCTCCTGGGGAAGGTATTGTCATTCTCCGCAAGGGGACAAACAGCAGTGCAGTTACCGCAGTGATAACATTTGCTCGCATCCTTCATCCCGAATTTTTCGAGTTCCTTCATAAGCCCGGGATCGACCTTCAGACTCATAAAATTCCTCCCAATCGTGTTTTTGTTTCCTATACTTTACCTTGAGCCCTGCGCCCTGAGCCCTATTTATTCCTACATCACCGTGTATTTCGGTCCCCCTCCTCCCTCGGGCGGGACCCATTGAATATTCTCAAAGGGATCCTTGACATCGCATGTCTTGCAATGGACACAGTTGGAGAAGTTCAGCTTCATAGTCTTTTTCCCAGTATCCTCGTCCACCGCCATTTCATAGACGCCTGCGGGACAGAATCTGACGCAGGGGTTCTGATAAAGTTCCGTGCACTTGCCGTAACAGATATCAAGGTCCTTTATCTTCAGGTGAGGCGGCTGGGCCTCCTCATGCGTAGCCCCGGAATAATAGACGTCCGTCTCCTTGTCATAGGTAAGCTTTCCGTCATATTTGATATCTCCTTTTGCCTCTTCTGAGGGGACGGCGGTGCCGTACAAATCGGCCACCTTTTTCATGTGGCTGTGATCCGGCTCTGCAGAGAGCCTTTCACCGAAGATGCTCCCGCCAAGGACAAAATGCATGCCTGCCAGGGTCATGCCCACATAAAGGCCCTTTGTCATGGCTTGGTGGAAATTTCGCACCTTGTAGAGGTCCTTGACCTCTTTGCTCTCAAGCATCGCCTTTTCATAGGAAGAAAGCCTTACGTCAGAGAGATCGTCATTTATAAGACCTTCAAATATCGCCTGGGCAGCGAGCATCCCTGACCTGATTGCGAGATTGATTCCCTTGATCTTCTGGCTGTTGAAGAGATTTGCGGAATCGCCTATGATCATACCTCCCGGAAATGTCAGCCTGGGTATGGAGAAATACCCGCCCACGGGGGCTGTCTTTGCGCCGTACTGGACAAGCTTTGCATCCTTTAAGAGGGCGGTCACCATGGGGTGGAGCTTGAATTTCTGAAACTCCCTGTGTGGATCGATAAAGGGATCGGCATAGTCCAGGCTGGTCAGCTGTCCCAGGCATATCATGTTGTTTTTCATTCCGTAGATAAAGGCCCCGCCAAAGGTATCGCTCTTTAAGGGGTAGCCCATGGTCTCTATCACCTCTCCCGGGGCAAGCCTTGTCTCAGGCAGTTCCCACACCTCCTTGACACCCAGCTCAAAGGCCGGCGGATTCTTGCCTTCATCCAGCTTATAATTGGTTATCAGCTGCTTTGTCAGGCTTCCCCTTGAGCCTTCGCCAAATACGGTCACCCTTGAATGGAGATCTATGCCCGGTTCAAAATTCGGCTTTTTTTCGCCCTTGGCGTCAATTCCCTTGTCACCGGTCCTTACACCGATGACCTTGCCATTATCATAGAGGATCTCTGTGCCGGCAAAGCCCGGGAACATATTGACGCCTGCCTCCTCGACAAGGCCGGCCATCCACTGATTCATCCTGGACATGGAGACCACGTAATTTCCGTGGTTGTTAAGGGGTGGAGGTGTTATGGGGGATTTGATCTTTCCTGTCTTTGTGAGAAAATAGATAGACTCCTTTTTTACCTCTCCCTCCAGGGGGGCGCCCTTTTCAATAAAATCCGGCATCATATCCTTGAGCGACCCTGGGTCCATTACAGCCCCGGAGATGCCATGGGCCCCGGGAGAAGAACCCTTCTCAAGAATGGCTATCATTAGTTCATCGAGTTTTTTGCCCTCTCCTTTTTTATTATGGGCACTGACCAGATTGGAAAGGTGAAATGCGCCGCTTAAAGAGGCGATGCCTCCACCGACAAAAAGAACATCAACATCCATAACATCTCTTTCTTCAGTCATTGTCAGATCCTCCTGATTTTACCGGTTATCTTTAGATTGATAAGGAAATTCTATTACATAATATTTGCTTTAAATGCAAGTATTTCCGCAAAGTAAGTGGAAATGTTTTATGAATAATATTGGAGGCGAAGAATTGTTGACAGCGGCCGGGATTTTAATAGAAGGTCCTGTTATATCAAAGGCAGAGTTTGGTTTTGAAAAGATATGTATTTTGACCTTCCGCCTTATAACTTGGTCCTTAAATATTCTTTATTTCCCACCTGCCGGGTATGGCTGTGCCGCAGAACCTGCACTTGCCGTTCTCGATGTTGACCTGTTTTAATACATAACCGTTTCTTTCTATGAGCAGCTTTTTGCAGTTGTGGCAACAGGTGTTTTCCCCTTCGTGTCCGGGGACATTTCCAACGTAAACATAATGTATCCCCTCCTTCATGGCGATCTCCCTGAACTCCTCCAGGATCGCGACTGGGG
>JAFGIC010000060.1 GCA_016929815.1 Deltaproteobacteria bacterium | reverse complement strand
ATCTTATAAAATTATGAACGTCCCTTAATCAGATGTAAAATTCTTGACAACACTAAGATCCTGAGGTAAAAATTCGGCATAAAGATTGGTAATAATGAAAATATGACAATGAGCGGAAATAATAAAGGATATCAATTCTGGTGGTGCTGGCGAGGCTTTCGGGAGGGGTATATGCTGTCCCGGTGATTCAGACGCTCACCAATGATTGAAAAGATATAAGGACCGCGGAACCCCTCAGGATTCCGCGGTCCTTTTTTGTGGAAGGGCTGCCGGGAAGCAGCCCTTTTTTTATGAATTTAAACAGTAAGGAGGAAAGATCATGTTACTGGTAATGAATAAAAATGCTACACCTGAAGAGATAGACGCGGTAATAGCAGCCATCAAGGAACAGGGGTACGTACCGCGACCGATCCCAGGCGGAGAAAGGGTTTCGATAGGCATTCTTTATAACAAGGGACCTATTGACGGCTCTCTTTTCCTGGGGATGCCGGGCGTTAATGAGGCCATTCCCGTAACCAGGCCATATAAGCTGGTAAGCAGAGAGATACAGCCCAAAGGGACTATCGTCAGGGTCGGAGATGCACTGATTGGAAACGGCCATTTTACAATTATTGCCGGGCCATGTGCCGTGGAAAGTGAGTTCCAGTCCTTGACTATCGCGGAAAAGGTCAAAAAGGCAGGGGCTGATATGTTCAGAGGGGGGGCATTCAAGCCGCGGACATCCCCCTATGCCTTCCAGGGCCTGGGATTGGAAGGATTGAAAATACTGGCAAAGGTAAGGGAAGCCACGGGAATGCCTGTTGTAACAGAGGTCCTGGACCTTGAAAATTTTGCCCTGGTCGAGGAATACGCAGATGTAGTACAGATAGGCACAAGAAACATGCAGAACTTCAGCCTGCTCAAAAGGGCGGGGCTGTCTAAAAAACCCATTCTCCTTAAAAGGGGGATGGCAGCGACAGTGGAGGAGTGGCTTATGGCAGCGGAATATATATTAGCGGAGGGCAATTCACAGGTAATACTCTGTGAGAGGGGTGTCCGTACCTTTGTAAACCATAGCCGTAACACGCTTGATCTGTCGGCTGTCCCGGTTGTAAGAAATGAAAGCCATCTGCCGATAATCATTGATCCCAGTCATGCGGCAGGACGGAGAGACCAGGTCGCACCCCTGGGAAGGGCCGCTGTGGCTGTTGGGGCGCACGGAATAATGGTAGAGGTTCACCATGATCCGGGAAAGGCATTGAGCGACGGCGCACAATCCCTTTATCCTGAACAGTTTGAAGTCCTTGCAAGGCAGGCAAGGTCCATTTATAAGAACCTCCAGGAAAACAGTTAAACAAAGGCGAATATTACTTTACCAAGGAGCCGTTTGACAAGGGCGCATCCTTCTCCTTCGTTATTAGGGCTTCGGTGTGCAGGGTTGCAAGAAAAGATACATTAAAGAGACGCGGAGCGATTTTGTTAAGCAAGCAGCAGCCGGCTATCAGCTTTCAGCTTAAAAGTATAGCCATAATAAGGCTGACCACTGGCTGCTGATCGCTGTATTACAGGCTCAGTATTTTTTTAGCGCTTTCATCATTAATATCGGATAGATGGGGAATGCCGGTCTCCCTGGCTGTTTCCCTGTTGGCGGAGAAGATATCCGTCCTTTTAATCTCATCAAGTGAGAATTCTCTTGCCCCTGCCATCAACTGCTGCAGGCCGCAGGCCAGCTTGTCCGCCAAGGTGAAGAGGGCAATTGCGCCATAGGGGATATTCTTCATCTCTTTCTTGCCGACCTTTTTCTGAACATCGAAGTATGAGGCAAATATCTCCTCTGCCTTTGTGCCTATCTCACTCACTGTCTTAGGCAGGTGGTCCCAGTTGCCGTTGAGCTTTTCCTTTTTCTCAGGATTGAGTGCGCCCTCAATGTTCGAGCCTACAAAGCCCGGTATCATGACAGCCCTGCCCATGCAGACAAGCTTTGTGTAGGGAGCGCCAAGGGCGAGGGCCTTGAAGATGCTGTCTTCCAGGGCAAAACCGCCCGCGAAGGACATATCAACAACCTTTTCTCCTTTAGAGGCTAGAATGCTCGCATATTCGTAGGCCTTCGAATGAAGGAATATTGAGGGCACACCCCAGCTCTGCATCATGTTCCAGGGACTCATGCCGGTGCCGCCTCCGGAGCCGTCTATTGTCAGCAGGTCGCATTTGGCGTCTGAAGCGAATTTTATGGCCATGGCCAGTTCTTCCATGCCGTAGGAACCTGTCTTAAGTGTAATTCTTTTGAAGCCCAGGCTGCGGAGGTAATCGATAGATCCCATGAAATCCTTTCTTACCTCTTCAACGGTATTAAGATTTGTATTGCCGAGACGGCTGTGCCTGGCAAAGGACCTGATTGCGCCTTTCTTGAAGGCTTCCTGCACCTCGGGTTTTATGGGGTCAGGATCGACAATATAGCCCCTGTTCTTGAGAAATAGGGCATAATCCAGGCTGTTTACCTGGATCTCGCCTCCAATACACTTGGCGCCCTGTCCCCATTTCAATTCAATTATGCATTTGTTGCCGTATTTCTGTGCGACAAATTCAGCTACTCCGTTCCTGGTGTCTTCAACATTCATCTGCACCATGATCGCTCCATAACCTTCATTATAGCGGAGATATGTGTCAATCCTGCGTTCCAGCTCAGGGGAGCTTGTTATTCTGCCTTTGCGGGTTTTTCCTTTCACGATCCTGGATTTCCTGTCGACACCAACTACGTTTTCACCGATTACTACCGGTATGCCAACCAGGGACCCTCCTATGGCAAAGGAATCCCAGTATTTTTCAGCGATAAACGTGGAACCGAGTGCACCGGTCATGATAGGCATGCGGATCTTTGTCTTGAATTCATTGCCGAATTCCGTCTCAAGGTTTACATTAGGGAAAATGCAGTCATCGGGGTCGTTTGTAAGCCCCTGCTTTAGCCCGTGGACGCCGTAGGCGTATCCCTGTATCCGGAGGGCGTTATAGCTTACGCCGACATGGGTCGTGTTGTTTGCGCCTGCTGTTACCGTTCCAAAATCCCTCGGGTAGAGCAGCTTTCGACCCACCATACTTGACAACCATGTCTCACATTTTCCCTGGCAATCGGCCCTGCAAAGGGTGCAAAGACCAGATTCGGCATTATTGCCTCTGTTTGTCGTTCCAAGGACATCGTTGCTTTTTGAAAACCTCATTGTTGTTTCTCCTGATATTGAAAATTATTTAGTGTCCATCCATAAAGAAGGCATTTATGGATGGAGCTTTCAATATTTATTTTAGCCGGTTATTAAAGCCATATGATTAGGCCCAAATAAAAAAGGCACCTTTCCCTCTGGAAAGACGCCTTTGTCTTTTATAAGAATTTCGCACCCCTTTGTGCGAAATTTATCTCAGATAATTAATGTATCTCGATTTTAGTAATACTTAACAGGGGTGTCAAGTTATTTTAAATTGAATATTATCCCAGTTCCTCGGAAAGGAGAATTGCCTCGGCAATCTGCCGCATGGATTTTCTCGAGGACATACTCTGTTTCTGTATCCAGCGGAAGGCCTCGTCTCCTGCAATCTTGCGGCGTTTCATGAGCACGTCCTTGGCCTTTTCAACCAGCTTGCGCGTCTCCAGCTCCTCCTGGATTACCCTTGTTTTTACAAGAAGTTCCGTATTGTAGATGGCGACAGAGGCCTGGTTCGCTACGGCGGTAATAAGGTTTATCTCGGTATCCGTAAAGTCGTGCGGTTCCGAAGTAAAGCAGTTAAGAACGCCGATAACCTTGTCGTTCCTGACACTCAGAGGGATCCCCAGCATGGACACAAGGCCCAGTTTCCTGGCCATTTCTTTTTCCTTGAATCTCGGATCCTTAAGGACATCCTTTACGTATAGAGGCTCGTTTCTGGAAAAGACATAACCGACTACGCCCTCTGTCTCACTTAGCGAGCGGTCCTTCATGTATTCAGGATCAATTGATTGGGTGGCCTTGAGGTGGATTTTTTTGGGGTTTTCCGTTTCATCTGCGAGCCATAGGGAGCATATCTCCAGCCCGGTCACCTTGGCTGTGACCATTACAATCAATTTCAAAATATCTTCAATGTAGAGATCAGAGGTAATGGCATCACTTATGTCGGACAGGGCCTTTATATATTTCTCATAATTTTGAGTTGTAATTTTTTCCATTTTATAGATTTTTAAACCTTTCAATATATTGTTTTTTAAATTAAGACAATAATAAAGATATTTCAAGAATTATATCATTCCTTTTGATTATTGACACAAATGATATATTTTCATATACGTGTCCGGAGTAATCATGAACCGTATAAAATGAATAAATCCGATAAATGAGGAAAACATATATGTATCAATCAGAATCAGAGAAAAAAACAAGGGTCTTAAGATTCATATGGGGTTCGTTTCCGTGGTTCATAGTGATCATACTGATCCTGTCTCTATTTATTCTTATCGGCAATATAAGGGAAAAGAGCGCGCGGCTTGAAGAGGAAAAGAGGAACGCCGTCAAAGCGGAGACGTCCGTTCAGGTGGTTACACTGACTCTTCAACCTGCTCGACTCGAAGAGACTTTGAATCTCCCCGCAGCGGTAGAATCTTTTGAAAATCTGTGGGTAAAGTCCGAGGCATCAGGACTGGTTACGAATATCCTCGTTAAG
The DNA here is from genome assembly GCA_016929815.1 of Deltaproteobacteria bacterium. Classification (GTDB taxonomy): domain Bacteria; phylum Desulfobacterota; class DSM-4660; order Desulfatiglandales; family HGW-15; genus JAFGIC01. The sequence goes on along the minus strand of JAFGIC010000060.1, from coordinate 5,918 downwards.
GAAGGCCAGATGGTTCAAAAGGGGCAGGTCCTTGTCGAACTGGATCAACGCGATTACACTGCGAATCTAGAAAGAATCGAGGCCAGCCATAAACTGGTCACCATCGAATATAACCGGATCTCGGAGCTTTTTAAAAGGAATATCGCGGCGGCAAGCGAGGTGGATAAATTAGAGGCGCAGCTAAAGGATCTTGAGGTACAGCTGAAAGCGGCCAGGCTGGCCCTTGAGAGGACCAGGATTACCGCACCTATTTCGGGGCGGCTGAATGAAATAGAGACGAAGATCGGCGATTGGATGACATATGACAAGCCTGTAGCGCAGATACTGCAGATCGGAGAGGTTAAGGTAACTGTAGGAATACCTGAAAGCGACGTGTCAGCGGTCACGGACCTGAAAGAGGCGGATATCATAATTGATGCACTGGATAAAATGAAGGTCAAGGGGAAAAAATATTTTCTTTCACGTCAACCGGGAGATTTGGCTCGCCTATATAATCTTGAGCTGGTAGTGGACAACCCTGAAGGACGAATCCTTCCGGGCATGTTTGCAAGAGTGCAGATCGTTAAAAAAAGATTTGAAGATACCCTTGCTGTCCCGCTTTATGCCGTTATTTCCCAGGATGAGGAAAATTTCGTATATATTGAAAACAACGGCCGGGCCGAGAAAAGAATTGTTGAACTGGGCATACTGGAGGGCTGGATGGTTCAGGTCAAGTCCGGATTGGCGGCCGGGGACAGGGTCATTATCGTCGGCCATCGCCTCGCGGGTGAGGGGCAGGCGGTGCAGGTCATGAAGAATGTAACTGATGCTTCGGAGATCCTCAAATCATGATGCTTCCAATTGTAGATACTGCTGTTAAAAAAAGGATCAGCGTTGTAGTGCTGAGCATAGTCATATTTATATTCGGGCTTATCTCCTATTACTCAATGCCGCGCGAATCGACTCCGGATATTACGATACCCTATATCTATGTAATGACAAGCTATCCGGGTGTTGCGCCTGTTGATATTGAGCAGTCCGTTACCATACCGATCGAAAACAAGCTCAGGGGACTTAAGGGTGTCAAGGAGATCAGCTCAAGCAGTGTCGAGGGAATCAGTTCCATTGTAATAGAGTTTGTGGCAGGCACGGATATTGACGATGTCCTGCCCAAGACCAAGGACAAGGTGGATATGGCGAGACAGGAACTCCCTTCCGACCTGGAAAACGACCCTGTGGTAAGCGAGATAAATATCTCGGATATGCCTATTCTTACGCTTTCCATATCCGGTCCTGCCGGGATGGTAAGATTGAAGGAGATAGCAGATGATCTTGAGGAGGAAATAGAGTCAATCCCGGGTGTGCTTGCAGCTACGGTGACAGGCGGACTTGAACGGGAGATAAGGGTGGAGCCCTATCCCGACAAGCTGGCCTATTACGGGATATCCATAGTAGGTCTTCAGTCGGTTATCGCCAACGAAAACATTAATGTATCTGGGGGAAGCATCCGCATGGGGGACGGCAGGTTTCAGCTCAGGGTCCCGGGTGAATTTGAAACCCCTGATGAGATTTACGGCCTGGTTGTGGAAACCCATAACGGCAATCCGGTGTATCTGAAGGACGTCGCGGAGGTTGTGGACGGATTCAAGGACGAAGCGGGCAGGGCCCGGCTTAACGGCGAGGAGGCAATAAGCGTCTCGGTGCAGAAACGCAGCGGAGAGAATATCATCGAGATTGTCGAGCAGGTGGATGAGATACTGGAAAGATCAAAACCGCAGTGGCCTGCAGGGACAAAGGTTACAAAGCTGCTGGATTATGCGGAAGAGATCAATGACATGGTCCTTGAGCTGGAAAATCATATTATTACGGGACTTTTTCTTGTCGTTATAGTCCTGTTTTTTGCTATGGGGATAAGAAATGCCATCCTGGTAAGCCTGGCCATACCCTTTTCCATGTTCATCTCCTTCATAATACTTGATGCCATGGGCGTTACTCTCAACATGATAGTTCTTTTTTCCCTTACCCTTGCACTGGGGCTGCTTGTGGATGACGCCATTGTGATAGTGGAGAATATATACCGCTTCATGGAACAGGGCGTTCCCAGGCTTCAGGCTACGGTCAAGGCGGCCGTGGAGGTGGGGCCCGCAGTTATTGCCTCGACCCTTACTACCCTTGCAGCATTTTTTCCCCTCCTTTTCTGGCCGGGGATTATGGGCGAGTTCATGAAATACCTTCCGCTTACGGTTATTGTTACGCTTTCATCCTCGCTCTTTGTGGCAATCGTAATAAACCCGGCCCTCGGGGCCATTTTCATGAAATTGCCTGCAACAAAACACTTTGACGTCAGCGCAGAAAGCGAAGAGGATATCAAAAGGGCCGCTGAGGCGCCTGCCGTGGTCAAAAGCCCGATGCTCAAGGCATATCAGAAGATTCTGATCGGAGCGCTCAATCACCGGATAGCTGTGGCGGCGATAGCCTTTCTTGTTGTTATCTTTTCAATAATGCTCTGGTATTTCAGGGTGGGAATGACTAAATCCATAGAGTTTTTCCCCTATACTGAACCTTCCAAGTACTATATCAATCTCGATATGCCTGAAGGCGCTGATATAGAATACTCGGACAGGGTAGTGCGTCAGATTGAGATCGCCATGAGCAGGGGTGCTGATTACGGTCTGGCATCACCGGATGAAAGGCCGATTGATTTCTATTATCAGGATAAGGACAATAATGCTCATAAAGGCAGCGACGGCCAAAAGACAGCGACTCCACTCGATATCACGGATATTGAATATGTCTTTTCCAACGCGGTGGCTACTGAGGGAAGTGAGTCGGCCTTCAGCAGCAACAGTCCCAATTATCTGGGAGTACAGTTCTATGATATGGAAGACCGCAAGGCGCCTTCCTATGAATCCATGGAAGAGATAAGAAAAAGGATCAAAGATATTCCCGGCGCGCTTGTCACCATAGGAGAAGAGGAGATGGGACCCCCGACCGGCGATGCCATCAACATAGAGATATCAGGAGATGACCTTGATGTTCTTGGAGAAATTGCGAAAGAGGTCCGCAATGCCCTTGAGAAGATACCTTTTGTCCAGGATATTAATGACGACTACATTTCCGGGTCCCCGACAGTGAAGGTTGAGATCGACCGACAGAAGGCGGCCATACTGGGGCTCTCCACTAACGATATAGGATTCGCGCTGAAGGTTGCCTTTAACGGGCTCAAGGTCTCCACGTACCGCGAGGGCGATGAAGATTATGATATAACCGTACAGCTCTCAGAGGAGGACAGGAAGAAAACGGATATTCTAAGGGAACTCATGATAACCACCCCGACGGGCATTGTCCCCCTGAGCACAGTCGCCAAATTCACGGTTACCGGCGGTCTGGCCCAGGTGATGCGCATTGATCATGAACGCGTGGTAACGGTCACTGCAAGCGTGGATGAGACAAAGGTGCCAGGAGCTACCGTCAGGGCCCAGGCCCAGAAGCTCCTTGAGGGATATTCACTGCCTGCAGGATACAAGATAAGCTTTACCGGCGAAGAGGATATGCAGGCAGAGGCTCAGGAATTTCTTTCGAAGGCGTTTTTGATAGGTCTCTTCCTAATAATTATCATACTCGTGGCAGAGTTTAACTCCGTGTCACAGCCCATACTTATAATGACATCAGTGATACTGTCATGGGGCGGCGTGTTCTTCGGACTTACCATTATGGGGTATTCTTTTGGCGTAATAATGACGGGGGTAGGGATCATTTCACTCGCAGGGGTGGTCGTTAAAAACGCAATAGTCCTCATCGATTACATAAATCGCCTTATTGAAAGGGGCATGCCTGTGAGAGAGGCAATAATTGCCGGAGGATGCACCAGGCTCCGGCCTGTTCTCTTTACGGCCATTACCGCTATCCTGGGACTGATTCCCATGGTTACAGGGATATCTTATGATTTTCATGAGATGGAACTCAAGACGGTGAGTGAATCAACACAGTTCTGGAGCAATATGGGCATCTCTGTTATATTCGGGCTGGCCCTGTCAACGATGCTTACCCTTCTGGTGGTGCCGACGCTATACTCTCTGCTTCATGATACGGGCAATGCATTCGGCAGGGGCGTAAAGGCTGTCAAGAAGGCCTACTGGGCGCCTTTCTACAGGATTACGGGAACCGCCCCTGAAGAGAAAGAATAATAGAGATTATGGCTGAAAGGATAAACAGGGATAATATCGCTGTTGTTCTGGTAGGACCACGGCTTCCTGAAAATATAGGCGCCGCAGCGAGGGCCATGAACAATATGGATATCAGGCGGCTTATTATCGTAAATCCCGGCAATATGGACCGGGAACGCATTGCCATGATGGCCACGTCCCATTCCATTGATATCCTGGAAAATATGAAAATACATGATGATCTGAGAGAAGCCCTTGCCCCGTTCAGATATATTGCAGGGACTACTGCAAGGGTGGGTTCAATGCGGCCTGCCCTGACCACACCTAAAGATCTTGCAAGGGACCTTATACCCATATCAAAGGAGAATGACATAGCCATTCTGTTTGGTCCCGAAGACCGGGGGCTATCCAATAGTCACCTGAGTTACTGCCATACGATCATCAATATCCCAACGTCGGAATTTTCCTCCCTTAATCTTGCACAGGCCGTGATGATTGTCTGTTATGAGCTTTTCCAGGCAACCGGTGATGAGCATAATCAAGAGATCCCACGCCTTGCAAACAGCTTCGAACTGGAGGGGATGTATGATCACATGAAAAAGGTGCTTACCAGGATCGGGTTTATAAATCCTCAAAATCCGGAGAGATGGATGTGGAATATAAGAAGGTTTCTCTCGAGACTTCCGCTTCAGGCAATGGATGTAAGGGTTATAAGGGGCATTTTCCGACAGATTGACTGGTATGTTGATCAGGCTGTCAGGAAGGGAAAAGGTGAATAATCGGGTATTACCGGTACTAGTTCAGGTAATAGCCATATTCTCCGGCCAGATAGGTTGATGGGACAGCGAACCCAATGCCGCTTACAGGCGTCCCGTTCCGGGATATTATCTTCCAGCTTATCACACCGATGACCTTTCCATTTTCATCGACAAGAGGGCCCCCGCTGTTTCCGGGATTAATTGGCGCAGAAAACTGGACTATATTTTCCCTGGTTGCGGCATTCTCCCTCACCCCCGTAAAAATACCGTCAGTTACGGTCGATTGAAGACCCATGGAGTTACCTACGGCAAAGACCCTGTCGCCGGGTATCATTGTAAGGGGATCCCTGATGGAAATAAAGGGGGTCTTTTTATAGGTGATTACCATAATCAGGGCAAGGTCATATCTGCTGTTTATGGATATTATGCCTATAGGGCATTCTGTCCCGTCATTAAGCACGGCTATATGGTTGTCGTCATTTTCCAATACATGTTTGCATGTAACAGCATAACCGTTTGGCGATATAAAAAAACCGGTTCCGAGATTATGGTTGCTCTTAATGCTGAATGTAGAATCAATACTTATCGTTATAGAGTTTTTTGATGCACTGGAGGATGGTTCCGTATAAACGGGATTATTAACAGACACGGGATTGCTGTTGTTGACTTCTTTTTGCTGCACTATGTCTGCCGGGGTATCAGGATCATCAGGGAGCCTGTCTGAAAAATGCACCACTCCATCCTTGCCGACCCATTTATAAAAATCAGCGCTTTCCGCATTGCCTGCAAAGATCAGGCAAAATAAGGGTAATGATAAAAGTATATTTCGAATTATTAACATCATAAATACCAATCGGCGGAAGGTGTTATTATATTGAATTTTTAAAAGGCATTTCATTGGCCTTAGGAAAATATTTCAATTTTTAATGTTCATCATTATGAACGTTTTAATTATTATGTAAAAAATATGCGATAATATGTTAATCGCAAAAAATAATATTATAAACAAATAGAT
>JAFGIC010000520.1 GCA_016929815.1 Deltaproteobacteria bacterium | reverse complement strand
TATGTTTCAAAACTTGTTATGCTGATGTTTACCGAATGGATAAGGAAAATAAGAAAGCTGTCGTAAAATATCCTGAAGAGTGTGTGCTATGCTGTTGGTGCATTGTATTATGCCCCGTAAATGCAATCGTATTTACGGAGACAAAAACAGTGCCGCCTATGACAAGCTGGGGATAAGAGAAGTAGGACATACGTTCACATCCGGAAGGTATGTTTTTCCCCGGATATTTGAACGGACGTCATTAAACATTGCAGGAAGCAGTCGGGCCTTGATTTCTTCCTGCCGCAAGCTGCGTGTCGGCGAAAGTAGATGCCGGCATTGCGTAAAGGGGGGATAAATGAAAAAAACAGATAAAACCTTATTAACCTTAGCCGTTGTATTTTCTTTTATTATTTCAGGTTTCACAGCATGGGCACAGGAGACAAAAACAGAAGAATTCACGCTGGAGGAGATCACGGTGACGGCCCAGAAGCGCGAGCAAGACCTTCAGAAAGTTGCATCATCTGTGGATGTAATTCAGGGATATGAATTGACCGAGATGGCGCAGTCAAATCTTTTAGATGCCCTAAAATACGTCCCAACAGTGACTCTTCAACCGAAGGGGGAGGCATTGGACGTAAGCATGCGCGGCTTGAGCAACGATAATATGCCCGGCGACTCCCAATCCGCGGTAGCAGTGACGATTGACGGGTCTTACAGCAATAACTGGGGAGTAGGCTATTCCGGCCTTTATGATATGCAGCGCATAGAGGTCCTTGCCGGACCCCAGGGCACGCTGTACAGCCGCAACTCCACAGGCGGCGTCGTCAATATGATCTCAAATAATCCTAAGCCCGACTACTTCGAAGGTTCGGCTTCGGTTGGAATGGGTAATTATAACCTGGTGAATACTCAGGGGGCGGTGAACGTGCCCCTAAGTAAAGTGTTTGCATTTCGCGCCGCCTTTAACACGATCACACGGGATGGTTATACGGACAATGAAACCAATGATGATAATAATAAGTCAGCGCGGCTCAAACTCGGTATTACCCCATCGGAAGACCTGTCCATCATCCTGACCTACGAATATAATCTGAACGAAGGCAGGACCAGCGGAAATGGCGTCGATGCATTTGAATATGAGGATGATGTGGATAATCCATGGCACAATCCTATTCCCGCATATCTCTACAACCAACACAGCGTAAGTAGAAAATACTATATAAACCTGGACTGGAAGACGCCTATCGGAACTTTAACCTTTTTGCCCTATGTATCACATTTGCAAAGGAATTCAAGTGTTGGAATGAAAGTGTGGGATAGCGGCGAAACCGGCCCTTCGGCAAAAAATTCAAGAACAGTTATAGCCTATGATCATAGCTTTGCCGATGATACCTTTAAAGAAAAGTCACTTGAGCTGCGTATGGCATCTTCAGAAGATTTCTTCATGAAATGGATATTAGGGCTCTATTATTATGACCAGATGTGGGAGGATGAAGGTTATTGTTATGCAGGCCAGTTTCTTAATCCTAATACCGGCCTCTACGTTACAACTAGTACTATACATGGAACGTCGAGTATCCGTGAAATGCCGACCAAGGCCGCCTTCGGTAATATGACCTATCCTATAACCAATGCGTTTCGCGTGACTGCCGGCGGACGTTACACAAGCGATAAAGAGATCCAAAAGGCTGCCCAGGGTGGGAGGGGTGCGGTAGGTCCGCGTGTCGAAACTGATTATTATTCCCACCACTTCGACTACATGCTGGGTGTTGAGTATGATGTGGGAACGAGCTCCATGCTCTGGGCAAACTATTCCACAGGGTATAAGCATATTATGCGAGGCCAACCGTCCCAGACACTCAAGTCATATGAGGCAGGGGCTAAAAACCGATTCCTTGATAATAAATTACAGTTAAACGCAAGTGCCTACTACTATGATTACTCAAATTACTCAGTAAGGGGACAGCAGAATATACCAATAATTATTAATAGTGTTACAGATCTTTTTTCGGGTACAGGACGAGGCTCTTCGAGGCTCTATGGGATTGATGTTACGAATGATTATGTCATTACCGAAAATGACCGCATTAATCTGTCAGTTTCCTGGGAGAGTGCGAAGATTAAAAATGTAATAATGACATACATGAATAGTAGTGGAGAAACAACGTCTTTATTGCCCATCGAATATTTGTATGGTGGAATGCAGCTCTGTAATGCTCCGGAATGGTCCATAGTAGGGAGTTATGAACACAGGTTTGACCTTGCGAATGGGGCAGCCATCACTCCGCATATTGATGCACGCTATAAGAGTAAATACCCCCTCACACAATTTCCTGAAACAACTAGTGTCCCTTCTTACATGGATGTCAATATCGTGAACACGGAACCCAGTCACTTTATGTTCGATGCCAATATGGGAATCATCTCTGCAAGCGGTAAATATATCTTTAACGCTTATGTCAAGAACATCACGAATCATGCGGAAAAGATCGGCTTTATGAGGGGCGATTTGCGAATCAACGCCCCGAGGACCTTTGGAGCGACCATGTCGGTGAATTTCTAACATTCTCTATAATTTTATCAGGTCCCGGTTTAAATTTGTTTATAACCGGGACCTTTCGTTTTCCTTAGATATGGCGATCTAACAGAGTTCGCCTAAACCTCATGTTTCAGGTATTAACTGCCATGCCAAAGGACTTAACAAAGGACTTGAAATCAACTCATTTGAACGCCTTTTCTCTGGTGGTCCTTTTTTGTTTTTTCTTTTCCGGCTTGGCCAGCCTTATTTATCAGATCCTTTGGCTGCGCATGATAGACAAGGTTGTAGGCAGCGCGCCTTTTGCAGTAGCTACTGTCCTGTCGGTCTTTATGGGCGGGCTTGCCCTGGGAAGCTGGCTTGCAGGAAAATACATCGACCGGATCACCTCAAGGCTTAACCTCCTATCTCTCTACGGTAAAGTGGAATTTGCAATAGGCATTTACAGTCTTCTGCTGCCCCTTTTTATTTATCTGGTAAAACCGATTTATATACTGGCATATAATTCCCTTTTTATACATTTCTGGCTTTATCGAATATTCACATTCATCGGGTGTTCCCTTCTTTTGTTAGTTCCGACAATCCTGATGGGTATCACCCTGCCTGTGTTGTGCCGGTTTTATGTAGAAGACCTGGGACACATAGGAGCGCGTACAGGAAGGCTGTACGGGATCAACACAATAGGGGGTGCGGCAGGAGCCGCGCTTTGCGGATTTTTTCTCATCGCCTACTTCGGCGTATGGGGGAGCCTCAGAACTGCTGTGGGCATCAATATCCTAATCGGCCTCCTTTGCATTGCTATGGCTAGAGGAGGCAGCCCAATTGTCTCCATACATAAGAACGATGATAAAGGCGCTGTCAAGCCCAACCGGCCTAAAGATATTGAGTATATCCCGGTTGGGGATAAGATGATTATTTCGCTTGCCCTATGGATATTCGGCATATCGGGATTCTGTTCCATAGCCTATGAGGTATTCTGGACCCGATTACTTGGGCTTATGCTCGCTCCTACGACATATTCTTTTACCCTGGTTGTTTCTACTTTTATCGTAGGTCTGGCCTTGGGAAACATCATCTTCGGCCGGCTGGCCGACCGGGCCAAAGGTGTGTTTCAGTTGCTTGTTATAACGCAGGTTTGCGCTGCCTGTCTGGCCCTTCTGGTCAGTCAGTTTTTAGGCAACAGCCAGTTCTTTTTTGCGAAGTTGATCTACACTTTCCAAGGCGACTTTGGAGAAAAGATTTTAGTCCAATCTATTGTGTTGTTTTTTGTTTTGGTCGGCCCAACTATTTTCCTGGGCGCCGCATTCCCCTTGGTAAACAAGATCTATGCCCGCTCGCTTCCTGAAATCGGCAAATCGATAGGCACAGCCTATGCTGTAAACACAATAGGTGCGATCCTGGGTTCTTTTATCGCCGGATTTATCTTGATCCCTTTATTGGGGAAAGAAAACGGTATTAGGATAGTTTCAGGGCTTCAGTTTTCTTTCGCTCTTCTGGCCTTGACCTACCTTGTTTTCAGGACGGGAGAAAGGATTCGTGCATCTTTTACAGGTTTAATAAGTCTATCCCTAGGTCTTCTCCTTCTCATTAATTTCCCTTCATGGAATCATAATATTCTCTCCAGGGGCTGGTATCACCAATACAGGTCTTTTGAAAAATATTTCAACACGACTTCTTGGTTTGAAGCGGTGTGGATAGGCGCCTCAATGATTGCCGAACATGTAAGTAATACTGAGGTTGTCTTCTATGGTGACGGCATCGGAGGGTTTACAACTGCGGAGAAATGGGTCAACCAGATCGGTACTGCCAATTTCACCTTGTTTAATAGCGGCAAGGCAGATGCAAGTTCGCATAGTGACAGATTAACACAGGCTCTTTCAGCTCATATACCGCTTCTGTTTCATCCTGATGCAGAAAATGTCATGGTTATAGGATTGGCCTCCGGTATGACCGCTGGGGAAGTCCTGCTTTACCCTGTTAAGCAGTTGGATGTACTGGAAATCAACGAGCAGGTAATTAAGGCAGCTGAGATATTCACCCCATGGAATAACAGCTGTCTTACCAACCCCAAAGCCCGCATTATAATACAAGATGGCAGAAATCATCTTGAGTTGACTCATGAGAAGTATGATGTAATTATCTCAGAGCCTTCAAACCCATGGATGGCAGGCCTGGCCAATCTTTTTACACTGGACTACTTTAAAACAGTCAAGGGAAGATTATCCGATAACGGCATTTTTGTCCAATGGTTCTATTCCTATGAAATGGACTGGTCCACCTTTGCAATGGTTGGAAGAACCTTTGCGGAGGTCTTTCCTGACGGCATTTTGATAAAAACATTGTCATCGGATTTTCTGCTGGTGGGGTTTTCAGGCAAGAAAAATCTGGACCTGAAGACAGCCGAAAGCCGTTTGGTTTATGCATCCAAATCTAAAAACATTACCATACGAGATCCGAAGGTGATCTTTAACCTTATTATTTCAGAAGATCTTAAAGGTCTCTTCGGCCTCGGACCTTTGCATACAGACAATTGGCCGCGCCTTGAATTTGCCGCCCCTAAGAACCTCGACAAGAACGATTTTTCCTTTGAAGAGAAGATTAAAAGCAACAGCTGGCTTTCAAAAGAAACGAAAGACATAATTGAATACAATAAAGGTATCGACTCATCGCTGGATAGGCTGGAATTAATGACGGCAGACATATCACCTCCATTTAATGATGTTGATCTCAATAAGGCCACACCGGCACAGATTAAAAGGTATCAGGACATTTTAAAGGATTATTGCAGCGATGAGTATGTCACTAATTATGAGATATTTCCAAACCCTGATCTTAAAGAAACGTGTGCTCAAATCCAGGTTGGCAAAATACAGGATCACCTGGCTTCTAGCCGCCAAGACAGTCAGGCTTATTATCACTTAGCTCTGAGGCTTAAGAGCCTGGGTAAGACTCAGGAGCAAATTGATGCATTTCAAAAAGCAATCTCCCTGAACCCATCTTACTACAATGCACATATGGACTTAGCGGCCGCACTTCAATCACAAGGGAGGTTGGAGGAGGCAGTTGCTCAATTTTCAGAGGCATTGAGGCTTAACCCCGACTCGGCAGAACCTCACAACGAACTCGGAGTCATCTTTGCAAATTATGGTCGGACCGATGAGGCTATTGATCATTTTTCCAAGGCATTAGAGATAAACCCTGATTCCGCGGAGACACACAACAATATTGGCAACGTTTACGCAAATCAGGGCCAGATCGATAAGGCTATTGATCATTTTTCCAAGGCGTTAAAGATCCGACCTGGGTATGCCGCCACCCACGATAATCTCGGGCGTTTATTCGCCGACCAGGGACGGCTTGAGGATGCCTTGACCCAATTTAACCAAGCGCTGAAGAATGAACCTGACAACGCAAATTTCCATTACGACGCGGGGTTAGCCCTATGGCAGCTGGGACAAACTAGTGCATCTGTCGATCAATTCATGGAAGCGCTTAGAAACAATCCAAAACATTTTTCTGCGCACTATTATTTGGGCATTCTGCTGTTAAAGCAGAAGCAGTTCGATGAAGCTGCCGACCATTTTTCTAAGGCTATAGAGATAAATCCTGACGATCCGGAGGCTCATAAGGTTTTGGGGATTGCCATGGGTAATATGCGGCGTTTCAAAGAGGCAGCGGGACAATTTTCAGAGGCGCTCAAACTTGACCCTGATGACCCTGAGACCTATGACAACCTCGGAGTTGCTCTTACCCAAATGGGACAGATTGAAGAAGCAATTGAGCAATTTAAGAAAGCTATTGAGATAGATAACTCTTTTAAGAAAGCAAATGATCACCTGATAATTGTCAAAACTAAAATCAAAAAGTAAGCATTTGGTATCTATATGAATAGTGCTATGTCTCAAGACTGTTATTTTCAGTCGAAATAATATTTCGGATTCAACTGTCAGACGTCAATACGAAGTCTTCAGTTAGAGATAACCAAGATGTTAAGGATTAATGAGATCAACCTATAAGGAGGCAAGGTTCATGAAAGCTAAAAGATTAAGCAAGGAGGATTTTTCCAGGAGAGATTTTATTAAGGCAACTGCCGCAGGAGCAGGCGTGGCTGCTATTGCAGGACTAAGCGGGAGAGAAGCAATGGCGGCAGGTATTCCAAAGAAGTGGGATAAGGAGACGGATGTCGTGGTGCTAGGATGTGGTGGCGCCGGGACAACCGCGGCCATAGCCGCCCATGATGCCGGTGCAAAGGTAATAGTTGTTGAGAAGGCCCCTGAAGGCGGCGGAAACAGCCGTGTAGGCGGTGCCCAATTCACTTATTCGACGCCGGAGAAAAAGGATAATGCCGCCAAATATCTTTATTATGCATGTAACGGCACTACGCCTATGGATGTCTGCCAGGCCTGGGCCGATGAAATGGTGTATAACAGAGAGTGGCTTGATAAAATGGGTGTTGCCAATACGACATTCGGAAGGAAGCTTGAAGATGGATCGCTCAGTGGAGGAGACTACCCTCAGTTTCCGGGCTCCGACGGTGTAGGTACTGCTATAATGACCGGATGGGGCATGGCCTGGTATAAGGTGATTGAAAAGCAGATGAAAGACAGGGGCATTGAGATAATGCTCAATTCCCCTGCAAATGAATTGATCCAGGATTGCACAACAAAGGATATCGTAGGGGTCAAAATAAACAGTGGGGGCAAGGAGATCTTTATTAAGGCAAGGAAAGGAGTGATACTTTGTACCGGCGGTTTCGAATTTAATGAAGAGATGAAAAAAAATTACCTGAGGCCGACTACCATAAAATTTACTGGGTGGAAATATAATACCGGAGACGGCATCAAGATGGCCCAGAAAGTAGGAGCGGACCTGTGGCATATGAACCTCATTGCCTCGGCATCGGCTGCTATAGAGACGCCGCCGATGCCGATGGCCTGGATGTATCCTTCCACCAAGGCCCATGGATATATATGGGTCAACAAATACGGCGAACGATTTCTTATCGAAAGCAGGCGTGGACCATGGGAGGCTCCCCATAAGTCGTTCATGGGTATGGTCATGTGGGATTGGAGGAGGGATCGAAAGGACCCTGAATACCCTTTAGCCCCCCACTACCTTATCTTTGATGAAATTACCAGAAAGGCAGGCCCGATTGCGGGATTTGAAGGAATGGCAAACCAGATAACCCCAAAGCGTTTAGGGGGCAATGCCTCTGAATGGGGCGCGGCAGACGGCTGCTGGAGCCAGGACAACAGCGTAGAGATAGAAAAGGGCTGGAT
>JAFGIC010000519.1 GCA_016929815.1 Deltaproteobacteria bacterium | reverse complement strand
GCCGCGGAGACCCCTGCCGTTACCATCTTCGGAAAGAGCTGGGATCTCCATGCGACGGATATACTGGGAGTATCGCTGGATGATAACCTCAAAATGATAGAGGATACAGCCGGATATCTTAAAGAAAAGGGGAGGGAGGTGATCTATGACGCGGAGCACTTTTTTGACGGTTATAAGCGTAACCCGGAATATGCCCTGAAGACACTCGATGCAGCGCTGAACGGCGGCTCGGACATAATAGTCCTGTGCGATACAAACGGAGGGACTTTGCCTCATGAGATCGGTTCAATTATGCGTGATGTCATGCCCAGGCTCTCCAAGGTACTTGTTGGAATACATGCACATAATGACTGCGGCCTTGCTGTTGCCAATTCGATTGAGGCTGTAAGGTCCGGGGCGGTTATGGTCCAGGGCACGATAAACGGTTACGGCGAACGATGCGGAAACGCCGACCTGATATCAATAATAGGCAATCTTCAGCTCAAGATGGGGTATTCATGCCTGACCAATAACAGGATAAGACACCTTACAGAACTCTCCCGATACGTGAGCGACGTGGCCAATGTCCCGCCGATAAACCAGATGCCTTTCACGGGCGTCAGCGCCTTCGCCCACAAGGCAGGGGTGCATGTCAGCGCCATACAGAAGAACTTTTCCGCCTATGAGCACATAGAGCCTGATATGGTCGGCAACCGCAGAAGGGTACTTGTCTCGGATCTTTCGGGAAAAAGCAATATCGAATACAAAACGAAGGAGATGGATATCAAACTGGGCGCTAACGGTTATGACAGCAAAAAGATCGTAAATGATATCAAGAAGCTCGAGGACATGGGATATCAGTTTGAAGCTGCCGAAGGTTCGCTTGAGCTTCTGATCAGGAAGGCGGCGAATCAGTTTGAAGAACCCTTCAGCCTCGAATCCCTGAGGGTGACCATTGAAAAGGACAAGACAGGCCCGACCACGTCCCAGGCGACCATCAAGGTCTCGGTAGGCGATGAATATGAAATAACCGCCGCGGAGGGAGACGGGCCGGTCAACGCCATGGATAACGCGCTGAGAAAGGCCCTTACGAATTTCTTTCCGGAGATTGGAGAGATGAAGCTTGTTGACTTCAAGGTTATGGTCATAGAAGGGACAGAAGGCACTGGAGCAAGGGTAAGGGTCAGGATTGATTCTGGCGATGCCCATGAAGTGTGGTCCACTGTGGGCGTTTCCGAGAATATCATTGAAGCCAGCTGGCAGGCACTTGTTGACAGCATCCAGTACAAGTTGTTGAAGGATAAACAGGTGGAACTCAAACACAGCTGACAGGCTTGGGCAGCCCTGCCATCCTGCAGGCCCCTTTGCCGGGGCCTGATGGGAACAGCTCATAGATATATTTCAGCTTAAAGCCCGTTTCCCTGGTAAGAATGCTCATCCTTGGGGCCTTTCGGTGCTCTATATAATAATCGCGCAGGATACTGATCGCTAGGCGGTGATCATCTGTAAGTTCTTCAATCCCTTCAGCCGTCTTCACATACTTCACCCATGCTTCGTTCCAGCTGTAGAAATCGTATAAAAAGCCATCTTCATCTGTATTGAATATCTCTCCTTCAAATTCAACAACAGGCATGCCCTTGGATCTCCTGAATTAACACTTATTTTTAAAAAACTTAATAAAGGCTATCCTAAGCGTATTTTAAAGTCAAATATCCTTTTGCTATATCTATTGACACAAGATTCAATAAGAAGTAATTAAAATATAGACTGTTTTTATACGAGAGGAGAGACAATATGAAAAGGATCATCTGTGCCATACCGCTCCTGCTGTTACTTGCATTTTCAGGCTGTGTCCCCGTTGCGTTGGTAGCCGGCGCCGCTGCCGGGATAGGCGGGTACAAATATCTGGAGGGCGCCCTTACGGTGGTTTACAATGCGCCTTTTAAAAATACCTGGCAGGCATCTATCGAGGCAGTCGAGGACATGGGCATCAAGATTGAAGACAAGGATCACTCCCTTTCATCGGGAAAGATCAAGGCGAGACGCACTGATGATACGGTTGTCTCAGTAAACATGAAATACCTGTCCTCGGACCAGACAGAGGTGACAATCAAGGTCGGCCTTTTCGGTGACGAGAAGGAGTCCAATAATATCAAGGATAATATAGCTGAAGTGCTTTTTGACTGAGCTTTAAAGGCATCCTTCTTTTTGTCGGCTTTAAGTAAACTCCTGGGAAAATTAATTGAATTGATAAGATCCTGTTGAAGGCTGGATACGGTCTATAAACCGTGCGCCAACGTTGAGATGAAACAACCGCCCCCTCCTCCTCCGCCCTTATCGGAATCATCCTCATCCTCATTCGGCTCAATATTATCTGAAGGCAGGTAAAGCTTGCCATAGCCATAGAGGTTGTCATTGCCAGCATCGCCCATATCAATTGCATTTGTCTCCAGAAAGGATTTTAATTCTTCCGGAGACATTCCTGGATATACGGACAATAAAAGAGCAGCTGCGCCAGCCACATGTGGCGCCGACGCCGAGGTGCCGAAAAAGCCTTCTGTACCGAAGGTATAGGTTGATACCCCGTCAGGGCCGCTTATATCTGGTTTTATCCTTGCCGTTTTTCCTGCCCAGGCATTGGTGGGTCCCTGTGAGCTGAATTCCTCTTTTGGTCCATTTTGCCAATCATCATAAAATATTGCGCCCACAGCAAGAACCCTATCAACATCAGCAGGCTCAGTTACAGAGCTCTCTGAGGTCGCAACAGCTGAGGAAAAACTGCCAAAGGGTCGAAAGGTGCTTGTCCCGCCCAGGTAGATCTCCATGTCCGTCAGAACATCCTCTCCTTCCTTTTTTTTAATAACAAGTGCATAATAGTAAGAAGTATAGTCTTCACTGCCAAGAAGATCGATATATATCTGCTCTATTGGATACTGAGAAACATCAGGATTTCCGTTTTGTGTAACAGTTGAAAACCCTACAGGACTATCCGGGTTCAGAATTACATCGTTAACATAATCATATTCATACAGGTAGATATCATAATCAACAGAGGCGTCTCCCCAGTAGTCATTCCACCTCATCATTATGGATACCTCGCCGGTGACCGGTTCGTTGTCGTCATTTTGCGATGGGTAGGCGCCTATTACATTGTAATAGGTTGTTTGATCGCCTTGTATAAACAAATGCCTGTCTATGTCATCGCTGTCCGGGTTAAATACACCCTCCCAGTGGCCGCCATAGACTGAAAAATTGGCATAGTTACCGGCGGCCGCAACAGTCAATATTCCGGTATCGGTCGCCATATCAAAACATTCATCCATATATCCTGTACCGTCGCCCGGACCGGTTCCGGAGGCACCCAGTGAAAAACTGATTATATCAATCTCATTGTCTATACAGTAATCAATAGCACTGTATATGTCTATCTCATCCGCAACCTTTAAAAGGTAAAGCTCGGCGCCAGGCGCCATATCATAGATTATCTCTGCACAGGCAGTGCCGTGATAATATTCGGTTTGAAGGCCATTTTTTGTAAAGTCATAGGTCTTGATATTATCCGGAATATCTCCATTGCTTTGTGCGTTGTTTAATCCTTTAAAGCCTACATCCATAACAGCAACCTTGACTCCATCGCCGGTATATCTCAGGTTGTGAAATTTTTCTGCGCCGAAAAGAGAGTTAGCATCAGTCAATACCTCGCTTTTTACAGCAAGAGGAAATAATCTGGCAGGGAACCTTGCGGCCTTGATTGCATCGGTCTCATTGACAAGTTTCTCCACGTTTTCCACAGGCACTTCAATGGCCATCAATCCATTGTGTTTATTAAGTATCCTAGCGCCGTGTTCATTGAACGCATTATAGACAGGGGTTTTATTTCCGGTTGTATTTATAATCAAACGGATCATGTCCTTGTTTGATCCGGTTTTTGTTAAAGAGGAGTTGCCTTTTCCAGCCAGGAAGTTATTGAGGACAGGTCCGATCTTACCGTTTTTAAGGGATCGTGTGTTGACTTCCTCATTTTCCTGTTTCTGGACGGCTTGATTTTGTGCTGAAAGGTTTGGATGTTTTTCGGATATCCCGGGGGATTTTAAAAGGTGGCTGCTTTCTCTTTGCATTGCAGAAGAACATACGGCAGCATTTATTAATAATAGAAACAGTAATGCTGCCAGGATAAATCTTTTCATCATTTTCAGGCCTTCTCCTCGGGTTAATTTATTATACTCAAATTTTAGGAATTAATAACAAAACCGTTTGTGTGTTAATTATGCATGCTAATAGATATGGCCAATAATATCAATTAAATAAAATATAATCGGATTATGGTCTTGAACCGTATCCTACCGTTTCGATAAAACAGCCTCCTCCACCGCCGCCACCTGAACCTGAAGTCCCGGAGTCATTGTCGGATATATCGGTGCCATCATCAATTGTATCGATGTCATTCTCAATTATGTCAAATACATTCGGATCAGTCTCTCCACTGTCAAACCTCCCGTTTTGATTACTATCCTCTTTACCATCCCTTAGTCCATCGCCGTCAGTGTCGGCATTCATGGGATCGGTAGTGGCGGAGGGATCGGAATCGGGGATAAAAATATCAGTGTCCGTATCAGAAATACCGGATGTAATGCCCAGCTCAGTGCCGTCATGGAGGGCATCGCCGTCTGAATCCATTTTTGTGGAGAATGTCTCTCCGTTATCCAGGGAACTGTTCATGTTGGTATCTTCATCGCTATCCAAGATCCCGTCATCATCCGTGTCGGCATCAAGTGGATCCGTCTTTGAAATATATTCAACAATGTTTGTATAACCATCATTGTCAGGGTCCTCTCCTGAGTCGTTTGAAGATATGTTTAAATAATAAATATCTTCCCAGTTGTCAGGCATCTCGTCGTTATCGTTATCAGGATTAAAATTATAATTTAGAAACAATATCCACACTGCCCCTGAAGCAATACCATCATCATCCCGAATAGCTCCGAAAGCCAGATCTATTTTCTCATCACCATCAAGATCACCGATAGTCTCAACTGATTGGCCGAAATTATCTTCATCATCAAGAGTACCTGTAAAATAACCTTCAGTATCGCTTATTTTTTGATGATATTTAACCGTCCCGTCAGGGTTTAAAAATAGTATCCACACAGCACCCCTACTGCTAAAATCGTAGTCAGTTGCTCCAACGGCAAGTTCTACAACACCATCCCCGTTAAGATCACCGACAGGCGTAATTGATTTACCGAAATTATCATAGCGGTTTAAGACGCCTGTAAAATTACCTTCTCTATTTTTAATCTTTTGATGATATTTAACCGTCCCGTCAGGGTTTAAAAATAGTATCCACACAGCACCGTAATTATAGCCTTTAACATCATCTGGAGCCCCAACAGCCAGATCTGTTACACCATCTCCATCAAGATCACCGATAGAGGCAATAGATTCGCCGAATCCATCACCACTTACTAACACGCCTGTAAAATTGCCTTCAGTATCGCTGATCTTCTGGTGAGATTTGACAGTGCCGTCGGGATTTAAAAATAATATCCAGACAATGCCCATATATGCGCCGTCCTCAACATCCACGGCGCCGACAGCAATATCATTAACGCCATCTCCATCAAAATCACCGAGAGAAGTAACTGATTGGCCGAAATAATCATTCTCATCCATGACGCCCATAAAATTGCCTTCGGTATCGCTGATCTTCTGGTGAGATTTGACGGTGCCGTCAGTGTTTAAAAATAGTATCCATACCGCACCTTCAGCGGCGTCGTAACTCTCCGCACCAGGGTGGGTGACGGCTAAATCGAAAATTCCATCACCATCAAGGTCATTTATTGGTGCAAGAGATTTTCCGAAATAGTCAAACATGAAGATATAGCCTGTAAAATTGCCTTCAGTATCGCTGATCTTCTGGTGAGATTTGACAGTGCCGTCAGGATTTAAAAATAATATCCAGACTGCACCCGTGCATGATCCTTCATCATCATCCCCAATTGCTCCTATGGCAATATCCGTTACCCCATCTCCATCAAGGTCACCAATAGAGGCAATTGACTGCCCGAATTTATCTCCGTCATCCAATGCTCCTGAAAAATCGCCTTCAGAACAATTTATCTTCTGGTATTTTTTTATTAAGTTAAAACCTATATTTATACTGCCCGAGCCATAGAGATTATCCTTTCCCTCATCACCCATATCAATGGCATTGGTTTCTAAATAAGATTGCAATTCATCCGGACTAAGATCCGGGTAAAGGGAAAGTGCCAATGCCGCTGCTCCTGCTACATGAGGGGTTACGGCGGATGTGCCGAAAAAGGTGCCTGCCCCTCGTATATAAGTGGATATCCCGTCAGGTCCGCATATGTCGGGTTTTGTTCTTGACCCGCTTCCTGCCCAGGCGTTAGTAGGTCCCTGTGAAGCAAAGTCCTCCTTAGGGCCATTCTCCCAGTTCCCATAGTATATAGCACTGACGGCAAGGACGCTCTCGGCATCGGCAGGCTCACCCATGGAACTTTCCGAAGTCGCAAAGGCTGAAGAACTGCCATGAAAGGGCAGAAAGGTGCTTGTGCCGCCCAGATAGATTTCAAGTTCGACGGAAAGTGCGCCTGTCTTTTTTTGTACAACAAGGGCGTAATATTGGGTGTCTTCATCGTCTGCAAGATCAATGGAGATATATTCCATGGGCGGTTGAGACCTGTCCTGAGTGATATTTGAATAACCTGCCAGATCACCTATTGAGTCATTGATTAAATCATACTCATAAAGATATAAATCATAATCGATCATCTTACGATCAATCCAGTCATTCCACCTTAAAAGGATAGAGACCTCGCTGGTATCCGGATTGCCGTCGTCATCCTGGGAAGGGTATGCGCCGATTACATTATAGGTGCTCTCTACAGGACCATGCGTGAATTCATGTATGTTGTTATTGTCAGGGTCGTAAAATTTTCCTTCCCAGTGACTACCGATAGTAAAATCAACATAGCCGTCTGCATCGAAGTCCACTTCCATATTGGCGTAATTTCCCGCAGAAGCTACAACCAGTATGCCATTGTCCCTGGCATGATCGAAATACTCATCCAGGGGGCCGGTTCCGTCGCCGGGCCCTGTGCCGAATGTTCCGATAGACATACTGATTATATCAATCCCGTTTTCAATGCAGTAATCGACAGCGTTATATATATCTATCTCATCAGATATTCTTAAGAGGTAAAGCTCAGCGTCCGGTGCCATGTCATAGAGTATTTCAGCACAGGCAGTGCCGTGATAATATTCCGTTTCAATCCCCTTGTCTGTAAAATCGTAAGTCCTGGCCCCATAGGGAATATCACCGTTTCTATATGCATCGGTGAGACCCATAAAACCGACGTCCATAACGGCTATCCTGACTCCTGCTCCGTTATAATCCTCAATATGAAAAAGGTTCGCGCCTGTCAGCTCAACGCCTTCCGTAATCACTTCCATAGGGTGAAATTTCACAGGCAATCTGACGTTCTTAACAGCCTCTGTCGCGTTGACAAGAGATTCAATCTTGTCAAAAGGGACATCTAGTGCAATTGACCCATTACGCTTGTGAAGAATTTTTGCGTTATTTCTGCTGATCGCGTCATACAGGTATGGGTTATCTTCAGCCGTGTTCATGATCAGCCTGACCCTGTCCCTGTCAGGCCCGGTCATCGTTAAGGATGCGCCGTCCTTTCCTGCAAGGAAATTGTTCAGAACAGGACCGATCTTTGGTTTTTTTGATGTTTCCATCTTGAGTGCATGAAGGTCGATTTTTGGGAGAATATTTTTCTGTACTGAAGAGGCCTTTTGTCTTTCATAATGATTGAAAATATTAAAATGCTGAATATCTCTTTGTGAGGCGAAAGAACATGGGGCGAAATTTAAAAAAAACTGGCAAAGCATTACAACCGGTATAAGTATCTTGGTCATTTTCAGAACATTCTCCTTATATTGGTAATTATTCTCAGCACTTTATTTTCTGTAAGAAGTAATGAGCCTTTGAAAATATTTGTAAGGCATATTAATAAATCTGTTAAATAATTTCAAATAAATAAAATTTGAATAGATTGTGAATGCAGCATTGCTATCTTATTAAAAAATGTCTTGATTTTTAAAGAATATCCGGTTATTAATGCACATTTAAAATTATTTACCCCTATATCCTGAGAACATACTCGGATAGATAATTATAAGTATTGAGGCCTTGCTAAGAAAATCCGTTTAAACGAAGCATTTAGATGTGGCGTCTATGTGAGGTTAATGCCTGCTTTGGATGCCTTTTTCTGTTTATAACGCTATGGAATATAAATTATTTTATAAAGATCAGCCCGCAATGGTTGTAGAAAAGGAAGCCCTTTCAGCGCTTGATGCAATGAAAGAACTTGGCGTCAAGGCGCCGGAAAGGGTGCTTGCCGTAAAGATAAACGGCAGATCATGCGACATGTCTGCCCCTGTTGAGCCTGAAACAAGGATTGAGCCTATTTATGCAGATTCGGTTGAAGGCCTTGAGATACTGAGGCACAGCACCTCCCATGTAATGGCAATGGCAGTTAAGGAGCTCTTCCCCGGCGTTAAGGTCACTATAGGCCCTGCAATTGAAAACGGTTTTTATTATGACTTTGACTTTGAAAGACCCTTTAAAGATGAGGATCTCCCACTTATCGAAAAAAGTATGGAGGAGATCATCCAGTCCGACCTCCCCTTTAAAAGGGAAGAGATTTCGGCAAAAGAGGCAATTAACCGCTTCAAATCACAAGGGGAAGATTACAAGGTCGAGATTATTGAGGATCTCGGCGTGGATATGGTCTCTATTTACACCCAGGGGAGTTTTTCCGATCTCTGCCGCGGGCCGCACATACCCTCAACCGGGAGGATAAAGGCATTTAAGCTTATAAAAACAGCAGGCGCTTACTGGAGAGGGGACGAGAAAAAGGCCATGCTCAGCCGGATATATGGTACTGCCTTTGAGGATAAAAAGGCATTAAAACAGTATCTCCAGAGG
>JAFGIC010000518.1 GCA_016929815.1 Deltaproteobacteria bacterium | reverse complement strand
TTATGAGACGGTTAATAAATCTGCAAAATATGAAGATTTAAATCAACCTCTTATCCTTCGTTTCAAACCCGCAAGTGTAATTAATCCGGTACCGAGAAGCAGTATGGTAGCCGGTTCGGGGATCGGATCAGATATTTGGTGTGACCCGATGCCGTCAAATGTGTCTGATGAAAATCCTTCCCATTCGATGATAGGATCATAGAAATCATAAGGGTCCGAATCCCCTGTTGTTATCGAAGACAAGCGACGTAGCGTGTTGTTCTGGGTGCTGATGAGACCGTCTCCCCATTCAGAACCCGGATCTTCTCCTACCTTGCCTATACTGTCGATAATATCACCATCCTTAAAAAGCACAATCGCATCATCGCCGTTAAAAATAATGCCCGGACATAATATATCCGCATTATCAATGATTGCCTTATCAGCATCATCATTGGCAATAACACAAGTGCTGTCAGGAGATACAATTCCAGTAAGTTGAAGGATTAAGGATGCTGTCGTGGTGCCGTTATGATAAAAAGCGACGCTGTAATCGGTCAGTGCAAGATCAATGGAATCGATCGTCGGATTAAAGATCTCCAGCGCCTTGTTGTATGATGAACCCTCTATGTATTCCGAAAAAAACAGCTCGGTAGCCTTCAGGCCTGACGGCAATATGAAAATACCCCATATGAACATTAAGAAAAAAACCGACTTTAAATATTTATACATTTTCTGCCTCCTTTCATCTGCAATAGTTTTTACATCATGGGTTTACTAGAAATGAATTGCAGGACAATGTAGCAGGAACAATGCCATAATGATCTGTGAACTGTAAAAAAATGTTGGGGAATAGACCCTCAGTGCTGAATAGCCTTATTTGACATGCATATTATGTTGAATAAAAAATTGGACCCTTTTAGCAGGAGAGAATATTTTAATAAAAGGAGCATTCAATTTTTTGATAACCGCACATTTCCCGATGCACCGGTGCACAGATATATGTAAAAGAACAATTAAGAAAAGAAGGCGGAATTATAAAATGGGCTGGATAAAAATGCCCATGCATAGCACGATGTTTTAGTGGCCGGCAATAGATCGGCAAGCCGATCCGATAAATTATCACGGTCCTTGTTGTCCTCAAAAATGTTCTGGAGTTCGATACCTCGAATGATCACAATATCAGATGCCTAAAGGTGGTCTTTTGTTCGAGCTTGGCTTTCTATTATTTGACAAACCAATCTAATTTAGGCATACTTTAAACTATTAATTACTCATTTTTTATTGGGGTTTAAAATGAATGTACTGGATGATTTAAATATTGATGATCGAGAAAAAAAAGCAATAACAGAAGCAGCAAGGCTTTTACGTGAGAAATTCCATGCAAAAGAGGTCATCCTATTCGGATCAAAGGCCAGGGGTGACGATGACATGGAATCGGATATTGATCTCCTTGTCTTGACGGATGACCAGGTGTCATGGAGCCAAAGGAAGGAAATCAACGATTCACTTTATGAAATACAACTCAAATATGATGTGGTAATAAGCCCCATGATTACAACTTTTTCAAACTGGAAAGATGGCGTCTTTTCGGTTATGCCTATCCACGATGAAATCTCAGTTCAAGGGATTATTGCATGAAGGATGAAGAAACGCGAAACGCGGCAATAGAGTATTGGTTGGAAAAAGCCGGAGAGTCATTGAATTCTGCCCGATCCGAACAGAAAGCGGGGAGATTTGTTTTTGCGATAAATCGCGCATATTACGGTTGTTTTTATTCGGCAAGCGCGGTACTTTTGAAAAGAGGAGAAAAATTCAGCAAACACAGCGGCGTTCGAGCGGCTATTCATCGTTCGTTGGTTAAGACAGGCGAGATTAATACAAGGTGGGGAAAATTTTATGACTTGATTTTTAACTCGCGACAGCGTGGAGATTATCAGGAGCTTGTTGTTTTTTCAAATGCATATGACCGCTACAACAGGCTGAGCAGAGGATGCCGCAGCATCAGCCCTGTTGCTCACCATCTGGCAGGCTGTAATGATAACAATCATGGCAATTCTATTTGACTGTGGGTAATAGTGTGGGAAATAAAAATACATAAAACAAAATGGGTTACATGAAATCATGTAACCCATTGATATTATTATGGCGTCCCCAAGGGGATTCGAACCCCTGTCGCAGGCGTGAAAGGCCTGTGTCCTGGGCCGGGCTAGACGATGGGGACTGAAAACCGCAGCGGCCCTGCGTTTTGCGATGGTGGGCCGTGCGAGAATCGAACTCACGACCAACGGATTAAAAGTCCGCTGCTCTACCTGCTGAGCTAACGGCCCGAAATTAGAATTTATTTATTTAACCTTTTATAAACTCATTGTCAAAAGATTTTTTAAAAAATTACTCAAATCTCGCCCTTATTGTCCTCGCATGTATGGGCAGGCCTTCGGCCTCTGCAAGGGTGATGACCACATCCTTTAGTCCTGCCAGCCCTTCCTTGCTAAGATATTGGAATGTCGGCTTTTTTATAAAATCATCCACTGACAGGCCGGAAAACATCCGGGCGCACTGGCCGGTGGGGAGGACATGGTTTGTACCTGATGCGTAGTCGCCTACCGGAACCGGGGCATAGGGGCCGAGGAATATGGAACCCGCATGTTTTATCCTGTTAAGTGTGATAAATGGGTCCTTTGTCAGGATCTGCAGGTGCTCGGCGGCATATTGGTTGGTGAAATCTATTGCCTGGTCCATGTCCTTAGCTATCAGTACATAGGAATGTTTTGCAAGGGAGGATTCGAAGATGGCCTTCCTGGGGAGGCCGTCATATTCACGGGAGATGATTTCACAGACCCTGTCGGCAAGTTCACGGGATGTAGTGACCAATACTGCGGCTGAATCGGGGTCATGCTCGACCTGCGACAGAAAGTCCCAGACGATAAGGTCGGCCCTGCCGCTCTCGTCGGCAAGGATCAGGGACTCGCTCGGCCCTGCGGGTGAGTCAATATCCACCTGACCGTAAACGATCATCTTTGCGGCAGTGACATACTTGTTGCCGGGACCGACTATCTTGTCCACCCGGGGCATTGCGGCGGTCCCGTATGCAAGGCCAGCCACGCCCCAGGGGCCGCCGACCTTAAATATCCTGTCGCACTTCGCTATATCCGCCGCCACAAGGGTTGCCGGGCTGGCCTTCATGCCCTTGCCGGGCGGTGTAATGGCCACCACCTTTCCGACCCCTGCCACCTTTGCCGGGAGCACGGTCATAAGGATGGAGCTAGGGTAAACCGCTGTCCCGCCCGGTATGTAGCACCCCACGATATCCATGGGCCTTGTAACCCTTCCGGCGAGTATCCCCTTTCTTACCTCAATGGACCACATCTCCCTTTCAAGCTGGGCCTTATGAAATTTTATTATGTTTTCTGCGGCGATCTTGAGGCTATCCACTACCTTAGGGGCTACCTGTCTATATGCATCCTCTATCTCTTTCCTTGTCACCTCAAGATCCGCGCTTGTGATGTCTTCCTTGTGTTTCCTGTAGTGGCTGAGGATAACGGCGTCTCCGTTTGCCCTGATATCATTCACGATCAGGCGCGTTTCTTCAAATATGGACGAGATGTCCTCCATGGACCTCTCCATGATGGACTTTGTCCTCTCAGGGGTCAGGTCATCTATCTTTTCAGGGTTCAGGTTGATCAATTGGTCTTCTCCTTTCAGAATGCTTTTTTTATAACCTATCTTAATATCAAAAGGTTTTCAAGGATTAATGCTGTTGTCCGTTGATTGTTGGGGGGGTGATCTTTTCTAATAAGCATAATTGACAAATCCTGCCGGATATGCCATTTATTTTCCATAAGATATATAATTAATGCCTCTTCCCCGGAGCATCTCACATGAACAAGTCTGATCTTGTCCAAAGCGTCATAGACAATGTCCACCTTAAGAAAAAGAAGAGGGAGAGACAGCAGTATCTCTTCCCCGAGCTTAACTGTGATTTTTTAAGCCGGGGAAAGGCTGTCAGCCTGGTTAATTCCCTGTTCGAGATAATGGCGGGAAGACTTGAGAAGGGGGAACAGGTCGCTGTACAGGGGTTCGGAAGATTCAAGGTGAAATTCAAGTGGGCGGGAAAGGGGAGAAATCCCAGGACCGGAGAAAGCATCATCGTCGAATCCAAAAGGATTGTCCAGTTCAAGGCAGCGCCCAGTTTCAGGGAAAGGCTGAATAAGTAAAAAATAATGTTGTCCGTTGTTTGTGTCCGGTTCACTTTGTTCGGGTGAAGCCGGACAGAATGGCATGATAATCTTAATTATTACAACCTGCCATTACCCTTATTAAAAGCAACAAAGAAATCTATCTCCACATTTTAGGGGGATGGGGTTTCAGGCGAACGCCGTTCGCCCGATCATGAGACCCCACCTTCATCCTACCCTAAGAGAGGAGGAGATTTTGAATATCCCCCATGTAAAAAATATCCATCCGCAACCAACAACGCACAACAAACAACAGACGAGGCAGAAGGCCTTATTTAAACACTACCTCCCCGTCCTTCACATCCATCGTAATATGGCCACCCTCTTCTACGCTCCCTTCCAGGATCTTCACTGCCAGGGCATCCTGCACATAATGCTGTATCGTTCTTTTAAGTGGCCGTGCACCGTAAACGGGATCGAATCCCGTGTTTGCAAGGAATTCCCTTGCCCGGTCCGTCAGCTCCAGGGTAATCTTGTTGTCCTGGAGGCGCTTTTGCAGAAGGCCGATCTGTATATCTACTATCTTCTTGATCTCGGACTGTCCGAGGGAGTTGAAGATCACCGTCTCGTCGATGCGGTTCAGAAACTCAGGTCTGAAGGTGCTCTTAAGGGCCTCCATGACCCTGTCTTCAAGTTCCTTAGGGTCTTTCCCGTTCAGTTCGCTTATCCACTGGCTCCCGACATTGGAGGTCATGATAAGCACCGTGTTTTTGAAATCCACTGTCCTGCCCTTGCCGTCGGTCATCCTTCCATCGTCCAGTATCTGAAGGAGCGCGTTGAACACATCCGGATGGGCCTTTTCAATCTCGTCAAAGAGGATGACGGAATAGGGATGTCGCCTGACAGCCTCGGTCAGATATCCTCCCTCGTCATAGCCAACATACCCGGGCGGGGCCCCTATGAGCCTTGCCACGGAGTGCTTTTCCATGTATTCGGACATGTCGATGCGGATCATGTACTGCTCGTCGTCAAAGAGGAATTCGGCCAGTGCCCTTGCGAGTTCTGTCTTACCCACACCGGTGGGGCCCAGAAATATAAATGAGCCTATGGGCCTGTTGGGGTCCTGGAGCCCTGAGCGGGCCCTGCGCACGGCGTTGGCCACGGCGATAATACCCTTCTCCTGCCCGATAACGCGCCGCTCAAGTCTCTTCTCCATTTTCAGGAGTTTTTCCTTTTCGCCCTCCATGAGCTTTGCTACGGGTATGTGCGTCCACTTCGCGATAACCTCTGCTATGTCTTCGGAGTCCACCTCCTCCTTCAGCATCTTTCTGCCTGTCTGAAGTTCAGCGAGTCTCTTGTTTTCCTTTTCCAGCATCTTCTCAAGTTCGATCATCCTGCCGTACTTGAGTTCAGCTGCCCTGGACAGGTCCCCCTCGCGCTCTGCTACCTGGGCCTGGCCCCTGGTGGTCTCAATCTTCTCCTTGATCCCGCTGATGGCGCCTATCACTGCCTTTTCCTGCTTCCAGTGGGAAACCATCTCCTCGGTGCTCGATTTGAGATCCTTCAGCTCCTTTTCAAGCTTTTCGAGCCTCTCCCTGGATGCCTTGTCCCTCTCCTTTTTCAGGGCCTCCCTCTCTATCTCAAGCTGGGTTATCTTCCTTTGGATATCGTCTATCTCGGCAGGCATGCTGTCTATCTCGATCCTCAGCCGTGAAGTGGCCTCGTCTATGAGGTCTATGGCCTTGTCAGGCAGGAACCTGTCGGTGATATATCTGTGAGACAGGGTTGCTGCGGCCACCAGGGCGGAGTCCTTTATGCGCACGCCGTGATGGACCTCGTACTTCTCCTTAAGCCCCCTGAGTATGGATATCGTGTCCTCAACCGTAGGCTCTTCCACCATGACAGGCTGGAACCTCCTCTCAAAGGCCGCGTCCTTTTCTATGTACTTCCTGTATTCCTTTATGGTGGTCGCTCCGACGCACCGCAGCTCACCCCTGGCAAGCGCCGGCTTGAGCATGTTTGAGGCATCCACCGCGCCCTCTGCGGCACCCGCGCCCACAAGGGTGTGCATCTCATCTATGAACAGGATGATCTCGCCCCTGGCGTCAGTCACCTCCTTGAGCACGGCCTTGAGCCTGTCTTCAAACTCGCCACGGTATTTTGCCCCGGCTATAAGGGAGCCCATATCCAGTGCGACAACCCTCTTGTTCTTGAGGGTCTCAGGGACATCTCCCTGAACGATCCTCTGGGCAAGACCTTCAACAATGGCGGTTTTGCCTACCCCGGGCTCGCCTATAAGGACCGGGTTGTTTTTAGTCCGCCTGGAGAGGACCTGTATGATCCTCCTTATCTCATCATCCCTTCCGATAACGGGGTCCAGCTTTCCGCCGGCGGCGATAGCGGTCAGGTCGCGGCTGAAACGCTCAAGGGCCTGGTACTTGTCCTCGGGATTCTGGTCCGTAATCCTCTGGCCTCCCCTGATATCCACGAGCGCGGCCAGAATGGAGTCCCTGGTAATCCCCGCTGCCGCCAGTATCCTTGACGCCTCTCCGCCCTTTTCTTCCGATATGGCGAGGATGATATGCTCAAGGCTCACATACTCGTCCTTCATCTGCTCAGCCTCCTTGAATGACTGGTCAAGGACCGCCTTTGCCCTGTTGGAAAGGTATGCCTGGCCGTATCCTTCGCCGGAGATCTTCGGCATCCTTTCCAGCGCATCTTCAGCTTTCTTTTTAAGCTGTTCCTGGTTTGCGCCTATTTTCCCTAGCAAGGGCGGGATCGCCCCTTCTTTCTGGCCAAGAAGTGATGCCAGGATGTGCTCAGGCTCTATCTGTTGATGTCCAAATTTCTCAGCCAGCTGCTGGGAGGCCTGTATCGCCTCCTGGGATTTTAATGTAAATTTATCAAAACGCATGT
>JAFGIC010000517.1 GCA_016929815.1 Deltaproteobacteria bacterium | reverse complement strand
TGTGGATTTTAAAAATAAGATCGATGCGCCACTCGTTGTCAGTGTTGTGGGCCGAGGCAGGGAAGACCTTCTCCGGGAGGTCAAGGCCGCAAAAAACGGGGTGATGCGGGCCTTTCAAAAAGGCAGGCCGTGGCTGACACCCGGCGGCAGCTATTTTACACCCGCCCCGCTTGGGCCTAAGGCAAAGATTGCCTTTGTCTATCCCGGATCTCTTAATGCCTATGCAGGCATGGGCAATGCTGTCTTCCAGCTCTTTCCGGAGATCTATGACCTGTTTGAAAAAGGGGTTCCATCGGTTGAAACCATCCTGTTCCCGCGGGCCCTCTATCCCAGAAGTCTCCAATCTGAGGATCAGGATGCCAGGAATTCCCAGGAACGCATCAATAAAGATACCATTGCCATGATGTGCATGGATGTCTCTTTTGCCGTACTGTTTACGAAAATAGTCAGGGATTGTTTCAAGATTGAGCCACAAGCCGCCTTCGGCTATAGCATGGGTGAATGCAGCAGCATGCTCTATGCCCTGGGGGTTTGGGACGCCCGGGATGTTGATAGCACATTTCAAGGCTCACCGATTTTCCGAGACCGGATTGTAGGAAATCTCAAGCTTCTTTCAGAACTGTGGAATATGCCCCCGGAAAAGGCTCAGGAGCACTGGACCAGTCGGGTTGTTTTTTCTAAAACCGAAAAGGTCCGGGGGGTTCTGAAAAACTATAAAAACGTCTATCTGACATTCATCAACAGTCCTTTTGAACAGATTATTTCCGGCGACAAAAAAGAGTGTCTGGCCGCAGTCAGTGACCTTGGATGCCGGTCATTTGAAATGCCGATCCCATCCATTGTGCACCACGATTTTGTCAAGGCCGAATATGATGGACTGTACAGGATGCACAGCATACCGGTCAACAGAGTCGCCAACAGTGTCGATAGGATAGATTTTTACTCAAGCCGCGATTTAAGGCCTATGCCCCTTGATCAGGATGTGCTTGCAAAAAATGCAGCCAGGGTCTGCTGCGAGCCGGTTGACTTTAGCCGTTTGGTGAACACTGTCTATGCTGACGGAGCCCGTGTTTTCATTGAGCTTGGCGCCGGGGCCACCTGTACGCATTGGATAGACACCATTCTGAGGGGCAAACCCCACTTGGCAGCGGCGGTGAACCGTAAAGGCAAACCAGATCTGACCAGTCTGGTCGACCTGCTGGCAAAGCTTATCAGTCACCGCATACCCCTTGACCTTTCACCCTTGTCTGCAGCAGAAAAAGACAGCGGCATACCAGCAAAATCATTTCTTAAAACCGTGAGCCTGGGCGGAGAGCGCATGAACGAATCAATTTTACACCCTGAAAACAGGAAAAAATTCAAATCCGCCCGCCCTGTAAGTAAAAAAGTCATCTGGGATGAGGCGAATCTGCTGGAATTTGCCGGAGGGAAGATTGCCGATGTATTTGGCGAAGACTATGCCATTATTGATACCTATCCCGTGCGTGTGCGGCTCCCTTTGCCTCCCTACCTGCTGGTCAGCCGTGTAACAAAACTTTTGGCCAAGACAAATCGCTTTAAACCGAGCTTTGTTCAGACCGAATATGATATCCCGCATAATGCCTGGTATACCACGGATAAACAGATCCCCTGGTGTGTGGCCATCGAGTCCGGCCAGTGCGATCTATTGCTGATCAGCTATCTGGGAATCGATTTTCAGAACAAGGGCGTCCGCGTCTACCGGCTGCTGGACTGCACCCTAACGTTTATGGGTGAAATGCCCCATGAGGGGGAGACCCTGCGCTATGACATCTCTATCAATTCCTTTTCCAGAAGCGGTGAAACCCTGCTTTTTTTCTTCAGCTACAAGTGCTACGTGGGCGAAAGGTTATTCCTGATCATGGAAGGCGGGTGTGCGGGCTTTTTCACACGCGAGGAGCTGGATCAGGGGGCCGGTGTCATTTACAGACAGAGTGAAATCAACGAAATCAAAGATGCCAAAAAAGGTTACTTTGTCCCGCCCATCACCACCCATAAGACAAGCTTTTCCCGTGAGGATATTGATCATCTGTCAAATGGCGATCTTGCCGCATGTTTTGGTGATGAAAGCTACCATCCAAACGGTCGTAATCCATCCCTGCGCCTGCCCAAGGGCGATATCCTGATGATTGACCGGGTGACATCGGTTGAACTACGGGGCGGGCCATGGGGTCTTGGCAGAATCGTTGCCGAAAAGGATCTCTATGAGGACGGATGGTACTTCCCCTGTCATTTCATGGATGACCAAGTCCTGGCTGGATCGCTTCAGGCCGAGGCCGCCGCCCAGACCATGTCATTTTTCATCCTCTACCTGGGCATGCAGCGGATGACCAAGGACGCCACTTTCCAGGCCATTCCGGGACTGAAGCAGAATGTGCGGGTCCGAAAGGAGATCCCGCCCTGCAACTCAAAGCTGATTTTCAAGATGGATATCAAGGAAATCGGCTTCCTGCCGCGGCCGCACATCATCGCCAACTGCGAGGTCATTAGGGACAATGTCCTGCTGGTTCTGTTTCAGAACCTGGGCATGCAGCTTAATGAAAAAGACCCTACTGTGTGCCTGGGCCATAATTTGAACAAGGAGTTCCCTGAATACACCGGTCCTGTGCTGTATACAAACGAAAAAATCAGGGAATTCTCCCTCGGTTCACTTACCGAATGTTTCGGCCCAGAGTTCGATGTTTATGACGAACGTACAAGCTCCCGGATCCCAAATACCGACCTGCAGCTCATCTCACGAATCCTTCATACGGACGGAACGCGCCATAGGCTTTCCGGCAATCCCAGCATGACCGCCGAATATGATGTCCCATCGGATGCCTGGTACTTTACTCAAAATTCAACACCGGTGTTGCCCTATGCGATCCTGATGGAAATCGCCTTGCAGCCCTGTGGTTTTTTTGCGGCCCATATGGGCAGCACCCTGCAGTTTCCGGATGTTGATCTGTATCTGCGCAATCTTGACGGGGAGGGGGAGCTTTTTGATTATTTTGATCCGGCAGGAAAGACTATCAGAAACACGGTCGTATT
>JAFGIC010000516.1 GCA_016929815.1 Deltaproteobacteria bacterium | reverse complement strand
GTCATGCCATATACGCCGTTATTAATAAAAAATGCCGTTATCTTTTCACCCCTGTTGGCGGCATGGATCGTTTCGGCCGTTCCTATGGCCGCGATATCCCCGTCGCCCTGATATGTAAAAACTATCTTATCAGGCAGCACCCTTTTGAGGCCGGTTGCTACGGCAGCGCCCCTGCCATGGGCCGCCTCGCCCATATCCACATCAAAATAGTCATATGCAAGAACAGCGCATCCTGCGGGTGGCACGCCTATGGCAATTTTTCCTATATCAAGCTCTTCAATCGCCTCCGCTACTAGCCTGTGGGCAATGCTGTGGCCGCATCCCGGACAGTAGTGGAAAGGTGCGTTTTTCAGATATTTCGGTCTTGAGAAAATCTTTTTCGACATTTCGTTACACCTTGCTTTCAAACACTTTTTTAATCTCCCCCTCAATTTCCTGGGGTGTTGAGATGGGTCCGCCCGGCCTTCCGTAGAAGTGCACCTTCCCTGCGCCTTCAAGGGAAAGCCTGACATCTTCCACCATCTGTCCGGTGCTCATCTCGAATACAAGAAAATTCTTAATATGTTTATTTATCTCCAGCAGTGAATCTTTGGGAAATGGCCATAGTGTTATCGGTCGGAACAGCCCTACCTTCATGCCCTTCTGCCTGGCGCGTTTGACCGCCCCCTTGGCTATCCTTGCCGCAGTGCCGTATGCAATTACCGCAAGATCCGCATCTGAGGTCATAAATGACTCAGCCGCCTGTATTTCCTTTGCCATTTCTTCATATCTTGCAACCAGCCTCCAGCAGAGGGCCTCCTCCACCAAGGGGTCAAGGAGGAGAGATTTAATTATACGGCTTGGTCTTCCATCTGCGCCATCCAGGGTCCAGGGCTTGGGAGGAAGTCCAGCCGTGTCAACAGGGTCCGGAAAGATCGCCGGTTCCATCATCTGGCCCATCATCCCGTCCTGAAGGATCATGACAGGTGTCCGGTATTTATCCGCATATTCAAATGCCTTTCTGGTCAGATCGGCAATCTCCTGCCCCGATCCCGGGGCAAGCACTATTGTGCGATAGTCGCCGTGCCCTCCCCCACGGGTTGCCTGGAAATAATCACCCTGAGAAGGAGCAATATTCCCCAGACCTGGTCCGCCCCTCATGCAGTTTACGATTACAGCAGGAAGTTCAAGGGCAGCGAGGAATGAAATCCCTTCCTGCTTAAGGCTTATACCCGGGCTTGAGGAGCTGGTCATAGCCCTGCACCCGGCCATTGATGCCCCTATTACCATATTGATGGCAGCTATCTCGCTCTCCGCCTGGATAAATGTCCCGTCATTGAGCCTGGCCATGGCCGAGGCCATGTATTCGGTCAGCTCGTTCTGGGGGGTTATCGGGTAACCTGCATAAAATCTGCACCCAGCCCTTACCGCGGCCTCGCCGATTATATGATTCCCGCTCATTAAGAGTTTTTCATTCACGATAGACCTCGATTGCTATATCAGGACAGATAAGAGCGCACATGGCGCAACCTGTACATCCCTTGCCGTTGTTGACCTTATCCTCTGGTTCAGCAGGATAATAACCCTGCTGATTAAGACTCCGGGATATTTTTATTACCTGGTTCGGACATACGGATATACAGAGATAGCATCCCTTGCAGCGCTCCCTGTCGATTGTAATCCTGCCCTTTTCTGTTTTTTTTGACATTTTTCAGCCTGTTTTAATTAAATTAACGGCGGATTATCTTAACATAAGTGTCGGATTAATCGGCCTTTACCGGGAATTGCCGGACATAAATAATTGAAATGCCTCCTTCAGATAAATCAGGAGGCATAAATTTCCCCAATATTTTTATGCTATATAAAAAATGAATCAAATTACCTCTATTGATTTTTTTTCATTTTGTCAATTTCTTTTGAAAAAAAAAATATTTCTGATATACTTCCTCAGTTTTATAACAGATTGTAAGAATTGAAAAAGTCGGTTTTATTAACAGATTAAGGAGTAGGTGATATGCCTTTTGTTCATGATCTCGCGGAAATTAATTCCGATTTTACCCCTGATGCAATAGCCTCTATTGATGAAATCATAGACAGATTAAAAGATAAACCGGGGAGCCTGATCCCAGTGCTGACATGCTGCCAGGGTGTTCTTGGTTACCTGCCCGTTGAACTTCAGGAATATATCGGCAGGCGGATGAATATCCCTGCCAGCGATATATACGGTGTCGTAACATTTTATTCATTCTTTACAATGATTCCCAAGGGCAGGCATACAATAAAGGTGTGTATGGGAACCGCTTGCTATGTAAGAGGCATGGGAGAGATATTAAACAGGATCAGGAATGGGTTAAATCTTGAAATAGGCGCCACTAGTGACGACAGACGATTCAGCCTGGATGCAGTGCGTTGCCTCGGCGCCTGCGGTCTGGCGCCTGTTGTTGTTGTTGATGAAGATACCCACGGCGGAGTAACGCCGGACACGGTCCTTGACATTTTAAACAGCTATAAATAGCTGTATAGTGAGAAGGCTGAAGAAGGGTGGCGTGTTGTAAGATTGACCAAGATTGGTTGTGTTTTTTAGGAGTAAGTATATGGGAAAAATGACCATAGATGACCTGAAAAAGCTCAGGGAGGATGCCAAAAATAAGACGGTTTTAAGGGAAGGCGGTGATACCGTAAATATCACCGTTCACATGGGTACGTGCGGAATAGCAGCCGGCGCTAAGGATGTCATGGAGACAGTTATGGAGGAGATGTCCCAGACGGAGAGGAGGGATATCCGTGTCATCAACTCCGGGTGCATGGGCATGTGCAGCAGTGAACCCAATGTAACCGTCGAGATCAAGGGGCAGGCGCCCGTCATATATCAGCATGTGGACAGAAATAAGATGCGCCAGATATTTAAGAGGCATGTTCTTAAGGGAGAGATCCAGACGGATTTCGCACTGGCGAAGATACAGTAATATAAAAATATAAGTCGGCTTTTAGGAGACTGGAAGATGAATACTTACCGAAGCCAATTGCTTATTTGCAGCGGAACAGGTTGTCGTGCGGCCGGAAGTCAGGAGATAAAGGATGAAATTGAAAAGGAGCTTGTCTCTCGCGGGCTTGACAAGGATTTTCAGATTGTAGAGACGGAATGCAACGGTTTCTGTGCCCACGGACCTATGATGACAGTGCAGCCCGAGGGCATCTGGTATCAAAAACTGAAAAAGGAGGATGTTCCTATAATAGTGGAGGAGCATTTCCTCAAGGGCCGCCCGGTGAAACGGCTGTTATACAGGGAGCAAGCATCACCTGATACAATACCCGGAATCAACGATGTCCCTTTTTATGCAAAACAGCAGCCTATTGTCTTAAGAAACAGAGGCGTTATTGATCCTGAAAAGATTGATGAATATATCGCCAGGGACGGATACCTGGGCATGCCCAAGGCGCTTCTTGAGATGACCCCTGAAGAAATAATCAATGAAATTAAGAAATCAGGACTCAGGGGCAGGGGGGGCGCGGGATTTCCCACAGGATCAAAGTGGGAGTTTGCTTACAGGTCTAAAGGTGATGAAAAATATGTCCTGTGCAACGCGGACGAGGGAGATCCCGGGGCCTTTATGGATCGAAGCGTCCTTGAGTCGGATCCTCACGCAGTCCTGGAGGGAATGACGATCGCGGCAAGGGCAATAGGCGCCCGCCAGGGATATATATATTGCCGGGCTGAATATCCCCTTGCCCTGAAGAGACTTGACATTGCCATAATCCAGGCAAGGGAATACGGCCTTCTGGGCAAGGATATCCTTGGGAGCGGATTTGATTTTGATATTGAGGTCTATCAGGGCGCGGGTGCCTTTGTATGCGGCGAAGAGACGGCCCTTATGCATTCCATTGAGGGGAAACGCGGGATGCCGAGGCCCAGGCCGCCCTTCCCTGCCCAACAGGGGCTGTGGAAGAAACCCACTGTCCTGAACAATGTCGAGACCTATGCCAATGTGGCACAGATCATCTATAAAGGAGGGGACTGGTATGCCGGGATCGGCACGGCGACAAGCAAGGGCACCAAGGTATTTGCCCTTACCGGTAATGTAAAAAACATAGGCCTTGTCGAGGTTCCCATGGGAACGACATTAAGGTCGATTATATTTGAAATAGGGGGTGGAGTCCCAAAGAATAGAAAATTCAAGGCCGTCCAGCTGGGGGGGCCTTCCGGCGGATGCGTGCCTGAGCAGTATCTTGACACACC
>JAFGIC010000515.1 GCA_016929815.1 Deltaproteobacteria bacterium | reverse complement strand
TAGTTTGTATCTTAATAAGTGCTATATTTTATTAAAAATATGCTTGCTTCAGGACATGAGCATTTCTTTGTTATTATGTAAATTTAAATATTAGAGTTATCAATTGTGTAAACCTTTTAAAAATAGATGGGCTTGCTTTCTGTTGAATGGATAAAATATGAGATGTGGCAATATTTTTGATTTTTAGAAGAAAATTGATAAGCAGAAAATACTATTTTTGAGCCAGAAACAATTAATTTTCCTAGAACCTAAGCAAAAAAGCTGGGGGTATCTCAATAATTTGTCTGAGCTTATATGAAATATCTTGACTTGTGTATAATAGGAGATATAATGTCTATTCTTTAAATACTTTATGGATATGTTTTAAGGTAACCATCATGACATTTTGGCGGATTCCATTTGATGTTGATGAAATTCAGGTGACTCGTGGCATAGTTCACATTATTGACGAAAGATGTAAGGGTTGCGGGTATTGCATTGAATTTTGCCCAAAAAGGGTATT
Organism: Deltaproteobacteria bacterium; assembly: GCA_016929815.1. Classification (GTDB taxonomy): domain Bacteria; phylum Desulfobacterota; class DSM-4660; order Desulfatiglandales; family HGW-15; genus JAFGIC01. The sequence goes on along the minus strand of JAFGIC010000515.1, from coordinate 3,676 downwards.
GGAATTTTCAAAAAGTTTTAACCTGAAGGGCTATCATCCTCCTTTTGTTAACAGGCCCGAAGATTGTGTAAATTGCCATTATTGTGAAATAATATGCCCCGAATTTGCTATTTATTCAGTAGAAGAATTGCAAAATGACCATGATTAGTCCTTACTGAAAGCGTTTATTATCCAAAAAACTCTGTTTTTCCCTTATTTTTCAATATGAGGTTAACAATTAAATGAGAACGGCTGTAAATACTGGTGAACATTTCATGACAGGAGATGTGGCTTGCGCGGAAGGAGCGTTGGCGGCAGGATGCCGTTTTTTTGGGGCCTACCCCATAACTCCTGCCACGGAAATAGCTGAACATATGTCCGCAAGACTTCCGGAAGTCGGGGGAACATTTATACAGATGGAAGACGAAATAGCGGCAATGGCATCCATTATAGGGGCATCATGCGCCGGAGCGAAAAGTATGACCTCAACGTCAGGACCCGGTTTCAGTCTAATGATGGAAAATATCGGATTGGCTATTATTACTGAAACACCATGCGTGATAGTCAATGTTCAGCGAGCCGGTCCTTCCACAGGACTGCCGACTCAGGGTGCCCAGGGTGATATGATGCAGGCAAAATGGGGGTCACATGGACATTATGAAATAATAGCTTTGGCACCGTCATCTCCCCAGGACATTTTTTACCAGACCATAATGGCTTTTAATCTTAGTGAGAAATATCGCGTACCGGTGATAATTATGACCGACGAGATGATCGGGCATTTGAGTGAGCGGGTTATTATACCTGATGCAAATGAGATTAAGACTGTGACAAGGACCTTGCCGAAGGGTAGAAAGGATCGATTCAAACCTTTCGAACCTGGCCCTGATGGCATAGCGCCGATGGCAATTGCCGGAGAAGGATATAATATACATGTAACAGGTCTTACCCATGATGAAAAGGGGTATCCGGATATGACGGTTGAAGCTCAGGCAGGTATGATGGAGCGTCTTGTAGGGAAGATAAGAAAAAATCGTGATGATATTATTAAAACAGAAGGGTACAGGCTTGAGGATGCCGAGATTGTAATCGTTTCGTATGGAGTTTCATCCAGGACCGGCCTGGCCGCGGTTGATGAAGCACGTGAAAAAGGAAAAAAAGTCGGCCTTCTGAGACTCATAACCGTCTGGCCTTTTCCGGAGGAACAGATAAGAACGCTCGCAGCAAAGGTGAAGGGTTTTATTACCGTGGAGATCAACCTCGGACAGATTCATCATGAGGTTGAGAGATGTGCAGGGGGAAAAGCTGAGTGTATGCTTGTGGGACATCCTGGAGGGACTATTATTCCACCGGAAAGGGTTATAGAAACCCTGGAACAACATTTTTAGATTAATGGTAAAGATGAAGCAGCAAAACAAACAAGTCCATCATCCACTTGATGATCTGATTCGCACGGATCGTATACCGCATATCTGGTGTCCTGGATGCGGCATCGGCATAGCCTTCTCATCTGCTCTTCTAGCAATGAAGTCAAGCGGGATAGATCTCCAAAAAACGGTAATGGTATCAGGCATAGGTTGTTCAGGACGAGGTGCCGGTTATGTAAATTTGGATTCTTATCATACAACCCACGGGAGAGCAATACCTTTTGCGACGGGCCTTAAACTAGCCAATCCAAAACTCAATGTGGTGGTATTCAGTGGAGATGGAGATCTTTTCGCAATCGGAGGGAATCATTTTATTCATGCTGCAAGAAGGAATGTGGATATTACGGTCATATGCGTAAATAACTTTAATTATGGAATGACGGGTGGCCAGGTGGCTGCGACGACACCTGCAAAGGCAAAAACAACGACTACGCCGATGGGGAACCCCGAAGCTCCTTTCAATCTGCCACTTCTGGCTTATGCCTCCGGAGCAAGTTTTGTTGCAAGATGGACCGTTCTTCACACAAGAGACCTGATCGATTGTATCAGTGAAGCCCTGACAAAAAAGGGATTTTCTTTTATAGAGGTTTTGGGGCCTTGTCCGACCAATTACGGCAGGCGAAACAAGGAAAACAGTTTTGATACAATGAAGCTTTATCAGGATCATACAATAATTAAAAACGGAGCATATCCTTCGGAGCTTGATATTGATTTTCATAAGACGGTTATACTTGGAAAGTTTTTAGATATTGAAAGGGAAACCTGTATTGAGTCCTATGACAAAACATGCAGGCCCATGGAGCTTGTTGAGGAATAGATGGGAAAAACAAAAAAGGAGATTATAATAACGGGATTCGGAGGGCAGGGAATTGTCCTTGCGGGAAGAATCCTGGGGCAGTCAGCCACTTTGGGAGACAGGAAGCACAGTACACTGGTTCAGGCTTATGGCCCCGAGGCCCGAGGTGGTGCCTGTAGTGCCGAAGTTATTATATCGGAAGGTTTTATTCATTATCCCTATGTTAGGTCTGCGGATATTTTAGTTTGCATGTCGCAAGGTGGTTACGACAAATTTATTTCCAGAATTAATGACGATGGGATGCTTCTTTTCGACAGCGATCTTGTAAAGGTAACGGGATTTTCCGGTAAGTCCTATTCAATTCCATGCACGAGAATGGCAGAAGATCTTGGAAGAAAGATGATGGCAAACATAATTATGATGGGTTTTATAACTTCAATCACCAGCACTGTCTCTTCGGAAGCCGCGAGAAGCACCGTGGCCGAAACGGTTCCAAAGGGTACCGAGGAAATGAATATAAAGGCTTTTGACAAAGGCTATGACTATGGTGTAGCAGTCCTGAAAGGGATACAGAAAAAAGCTGCAGGAAAGGCGGGAGCCTGAGGATGAAGAGAGATAAAGATCGCCTGCATAGTGTGATGGTAATTGGGGCGACTCCCTCAGGTGTGGCGGCGGCCAATAAGCTTGGAGAACTCGGTATCCCTGTAACTCTTGTTGAAACCGAGGTCGATCTTGATAAGAAACTATCCAGAGAGGAATGGCGTTTTCCAAATGGGCTCGCATTTAATTATGCGCATCGCCCCGGTATAATCAGAATTCTTAGGAATCCGCGAATCAATACAATACTTCCCGCAAGGGTTAGTTACATCAGACATACCCCGCAGGGTTTTCGCGCGAGAGTTAAGAAGATAAATACTTATATCGATGAGGAGCGCTGTATCCTGTGCGGAAGATGCGTGATGGAGTGCCCGGTTACCACGCTTGACGGAGAAAAACCGATCAACTTTAACGGCAGGGGAATGCTACCCGGAAGAGTAACGATTAATAAGAGGAAAACACCTCTATGCCAGGAAAATTGTCCGCTGGGAGTCAATGCCCAGGGATATATAGCCCTCGCAGGCTCTAGGCGTTATCGTGAAGCGCTTGATCTGGTTAGGAAGGATAATATTTTGCCCGGAATTTGCGGTCGCGTGTGCAACCATCCGTGTGAAAAAGCATGCAGGAGGGGAGATCTTGATGAGCCACTGGCTATAAAGGATATCAAAAGGTATTTGGCAGATTACGAACTTTTAAATCCCGTTGATTCAAGGTTCCCGGAAATTGATAAAAGAGCTGATAAAATCGCTGTTATAGGTTCCGGACCAGCGGGATTGGCTGCTGCGGTTGATCTGAACCGGCTGGGATATCAGGTTACTATCTTTGAAAAAGAAAATATGGCGGGCGGTCTGTTACGATATGGAATCGGACCTCATAG
>JAFGIC010000514.1 GCA_016929815.1 Deltaproteobacteria bacterium | reverse complement strand
TGGATACTATAACCCACAATGGATCATCCTGCAAAAAACAAGTGGGTTCAAACTATTATGCAAGTTCTTAACCGGAAATTAATGATTCTTACCATAACTATATTTTACAGGTAACATATCACATATTATTTTATGTTGAAATATGAAACCATATGGAGTATATTATCATCGAGTTGGGGGTGGTTAAAGACCTGAGATCATACCCTTTGAACCTGAACTGGTTAATACCAGCGTAGGAAAACAGCACAATTTCGGTTCTTGTTTAAAATTCAATGATTCTTAATTATATGTGCCGTTTCCGCACTGGAAACGGCTTTTTTTATGGAGGTGTTATCATGACTCAATTAAGCTCGGCAAAAGACGGCATCATCACTGATGAAATGAAGACTGTCGCGGCTCAGGAAAGACTCCAACCTGAAGAGATCAGGGCTCTTATCGCTTCAGGGCGGGTCTTAATACCCAAAAATCTCAACCGCAATTTTACCCCCAGGGGAATAGGAAAAAGACTCAAGACAAAGGTTAACGCAAACCTTGGTACTTCCGGTGATCATTTTGAACTTGAAGATGAACTCAAAAAGTTGAAAGCTGCACAGGACGCCGGTGCGGATAGTGTAATGGACCTTTCAACAGGCGGTGATCTTGCAGAGATGAGAAAGGCTATCATAGAAAATTCTGAATTGATGGTCGGCACCGTTCCCATCTATGGGGTAGCTACCGAATTATCCAGAAGGGACATGGATATTACCGTAATGACCGCTGACATGCTCTTCGAAGAGATTGAGAGGCAATGCGAAGAGGGTGTGGATTTCATTACAGTGCACTGCGGGGTTACTCAGAGGAGCGCCTCTTTCGCTGATTCCTCAAAAAGAGTAGGCGGTATCGTGAGCCGCGGAGGCTCGCTTCTTTCAGCGTGGATACGTAAAAATAAGAAAGAGAATCCTCTTTATACGGATTATGACAGACTCCTTAAAATTGCTTACAAACATGACGTCACACTAAGCCTCGGCGACGGCCTGCGGCCGGGCGCCATTGCAGACGCCACAGACCAGGCCCAGATTGAAGAGCTGTTGATAATCGGTGAGCTTACAAGAAAAGCGCGTGAAAAAGGAGTTCAGGTAATGGTCGAAGGTCCTGGACACGTCCCCCTGAACCAGATAAAGGCGAATATGCAGTTGCAACAGCGGATATGTGATGAAGCCCCTTTTTATGTGCTTGGCCCGCTCACAACCGATTGCGCCCCGGGCTATGATCATATTACAGCAGCGATAGGTGGAGCTATCGCTGCTGCCGAGGGAGCTGATTTTCTCTGTGTTGTAACACCTGCCGAACATCTATGCCTTCCCTCTCCTGAGGATATCTATACCGGTGTTATGGGTACGAGGATTGCCGCCCATTCCGGCGATATCGTGAAAGGCGTAGGCGGCGCATGGGAGCAGAGCCTTGAAATGTCCAAATGCAGAAAAAGGCTTGACTGGGAAGGTATGTTCAAATACGCCCTTGATCCTGAGATGGCGAAAAAGAGGCGTGAGATAAGCAAGGGTTCCGAGAAGGAAGTCTGCACAATGTGCGGTAAATTATGCGCCGTGAATCTGCATAATATTACTGCTTAATGGAGAGTGCTATGAATGATTTAGCGAAACGCGCTGCGGATAATCTCAGACTCGTCCGCGAGAAAAAGCCCCTGGTCCACAATATTACCAATTACGTTGTCATGAATTATACGGCAAACGCGCTCCTTGCAATGGGCGCATCACCGGTCATGGCGCACGCACAAAATGAAGTGGAAGAGATGGTCTCACTCGCCGGATCACTGGTCCAGAATATCGGCACGCTTACAGATGACTGGATCGCATCTATGATCTCTGCAGGGAAAAAGGCAAACCAGCTGGGCAAACCGGTGATACTTGATCCTGTAGGGTCTGGCGCTACAACCCTGAGGACAAATTCTGCCAAAAAAATAATAAATGAAACAAAATTGAGTGTTATACGGGGGAACGCCTCCGAGATCCTGTCCTTGAGAGATGAAAACTCCGCAACAAAAGGTGTGGATTCTTTGCATTCAGTGGATGAGGCCGCTGATACAGCATCCTCTCTTGCAAAAGAGCTTAATACCACACTTGCCGTTACAGGTGTTGTTGATCTGGTAACCGACGGCGCAAGGGTGATAAGAGTCTTAAACGGGCATAAACTGATGGAATTCGTCACCGGCACCGGATGCACTGCCACAACCGCAATTGGAGCGTTTCTTGCCGTGGACAAGGACCCTGTCACGGCAGCAGCCACAGCCCTTGCCTATTTCGGACTTGCCGGTGAAAAAGCGGCCCTCAAGGCAACAGCACCCGGAAGTTTCATGATAGCCATGCTTGACGCGCTTTATGAAATAACACCAGAGGTCCTGGAAAAAGAAAGCAGATTTACAATCTGATTGCACTGAAATGAAAAAAACAGACTATTCCCTTTACCTTGTAACAGACAGAGGTCTTTCGCTCGGACGGCCGCTGATTGATGTCGTAAAAGCCTCTGTCCGTGGTGGCGTTACCGTGGTCCAACTGCGTGAAAAGGATGCCACGACAAGGGAATATATCCGGGAAGCCCTTGAAATAAAAAAATTCCTTAATGATAATACCATCCCCCTTATTATCAATGACAGGATTGATATCGCCATGGCGGTGGATGCAGACGGGATTCATATCGGCCAGACTGACATGCCTTTTGAGGCCGCAAAGAATATTGTGAAAGATTCCATGCTTATCGGTGTTTCGGTCGAATCTGTCGAAGATGC
>JAFGIC010000513.1 GCA_016929815.1 Deltaproteobacteria bacterium | reverse complement strand
ATAATAGGCGAGAAGATAGACCCGAAATGTCTTGTGCTTATTGAGACAACCGTGCCGCCCGGGACAACCGAGTATGTGGCCTACCCGCACATCAAAAAGGCCTTCAAGAAAAGGGGAATCAAGGAGGAACCCCTGCTGGCCCACAGCTACGAGAGGGTCATGCCCGGGAAGGAATATGTTAAATCCATAAGGGATTTCTGGCGCGTGTGCAGCGGAATCAACGATAATAGCAGGGAAAAGGTGGTGAAGTTTTTGTCCGAGGTCCTTAATGTGGAAAAATTCCCGCTTACGGTATTGGACAGGCCGGTCGAGAGCGAGACCTGCAAGATTGTTGAGAACAGCTACAGGGCAACCATACTTGCATTCCTTGATGAATGGAGCCTGTTTGCCGAGACAAACGGGGTTGATCTCCTTAAGGTGATCAAGGCCATAAAGATCCGGCCCACCCACAACAATATCATCTTCCCCGGACCGGGCATAGGCGGGTATTGCCTTCCTAAGGATGGCGGACTGGGGCTCTGGGCCTACAAACACCTTATGGGGTTTGAGAATGATATATTCAAAATTACGCCAGAGGCCATCAATATCAACGACACAAGGGCGCTGCACGCGGCCCAGCTTATGCGCGACGCATTAAGGAACATGGGCCGGATAGTAGCCGCTTCCAGGGTGACTGTCCTGGGTGTTTCCTATAGGGAGGACGTGGGCGACACAAGGTACAGCGGCTCTGAGATCATCGTGAGAAAACTTACCGAGATGGGGGCTGATGTCAAGGCCCATGATCCGTACGTGGAGCACTGGTGGGAGCTTGAACAGCAGGAAACATATCCTTCAATAGGGGCAAGCTGGTCAAGGTTTTTCAGGAACCAGGAACATCTGGATGAGTTCCGGATGACAAAGGATCTGGGTGACGCATTGAACGGTTCGGACGGGATTATCCTTGCCGTCAGGCATAAGCAATATCTCGATATGGAGCCTGAGAAGATAGTAAAGATGGCAGGCGGGCCTGTGGCAATTGTTGATTGTTTCGGGATACTCGACGACAAGAGGATAGAAAGGTATTTTGACCTGGGATGCGAGGTAAAGGGTCTTGGACGAGGACATATAAACAGGATAAAGGATAGCGTAAGGAAGAGGAAGATGGAAGGACGGTAGGCGGAGGACTGAGGACAGACGACGGACGACGGACGAAAGACGACGGACGAAAGACGATAGACGACGGACGATGGACGACGGAGCCTTAGCAGGCAGGCGCAGGGCTCATGGCGCAGGGCTCATGGCGCAGGGCGCAAGGGGAAAAGATAGAAGGCGGAAGACAGCCCAACCGCTTGTTGCTGCGCGGCCGGTTTAATCAAAGATAAGACTTGAACTTTAAACATCCAACATTGAACTTTCAACGTCGAATCATGAATATGAAAAAGGCGAAATGTAAGGTTACATGGTCAAGTTTCATACAAGCGGAGGGCGGAGCCTCAGTTTAAAAGAGGAAAGGGAAAAGATGAAAAAGTAGAAAGGTTAAAGGGCAACGGTTCACGGTTGAATGGACTTGAATCAGCCTTCACTAAAGTTACGGCACGACAGGTGCCGGGAAGCTGGGAAGCTGGCAACCAATGTTTGGGTTACTTGAGTTGCTTGAGTTCATTGGGTTGCTTGGGTTAAGAAAGGGGAATGGCTAAAGGCGCAAGGTTAAAGAAAAGACTTTTGCCAAGAAGACACGAAAGAAAGACATAATGAATGAAGGAAAGGGTCTTTTTTCGTGTTTTCTTGATTAGGTCTTTGTTTTAAAAACATCGTTGTTAAAATTGTATTTTTTTAATATCATGCTAAAATTACAATCTGAAATGATCTGATTGTTCCAGCTGCAGTTCTAAGGAGAGACCTGGTATGAACGCATTCGAGAACTCTTATAAGACCGGCGAATTTATCTTCAGGGAAGGAGACGCTGAAGATACAATGTATTTTATCAAGGAGGGGAAGGTCGAAATAAGCAAGAAGATGGGCGACGCGGAACAGGTGCTGGCATATCTGGGCACTAACGATTTTTTCGGAGAGATGGCGCTATTCACCAAGGGCCCAAGGTCTGCATCGGCAAAGGCCGTGAAACAAACCACGGTTATAGCCTTTAATAAAAAGCAGTTCATGACCCTGCTTAAGACAAGGGGCGAGATTGTACTAAAGATAATAGAGGTGCTCATACAGCGCTTAAAAGAGTCAAACGATACGATAAGGAAACTTATCCAGAAAAACCAGAAGGCCCTTGTCTTTGATACCCTGTCAAAATGGATACAATTCAAGGATAACGATGCAGACATCATAGCGGCATCGGAATGGGTTTCCAAACAGCTGGGAATGAAGGTGAGGGAGACCGAGGCCGTGATACGTCAGCTTGTTATGATGAATCTTCTTACCCTGAAGGGGAATCTTATTACCATAAATCATGATGAAACCTCTGAAAAGCTTCAGAAGCTGGTTGAATAAAATTTAAAAAATTTTATTCACCACAGAGAAGCAGAGCACACAGAGATTTGTGTTTTTCCATTTTTCGGCATCCGCCGAAAACCAGGCAGGTAGGCCTGCCCCAAACCAGGTGGATTCCGAAAAATGGAAAAACATACTCTGTGCACTCCGTGGCTCTGTGGTGAAATAAAATGCATTTATACTTAAATGACTTTCCTGCCATTTTTCATTCCAGATTTTGGGATGGACCTACCTCCTGATCGCTGACTGACTATCTCCAAATATAATTTTTCAGGCATCAAGTTGATAGATGAAGCAGCGCTGACATCGCAATATATTGTGCTGTTGTCGGAATGTTACGCAAAATAATGTATAATTTAATTTAATTAAATGTTAATTATACAAAATTATCTAAATTTTATTGACAAAACCTGATAATATTGTATAATTAAGCAAACAATTATAGATATTAAAACTGTTTGACATACTATCAGCAGGGGAAATGCCTGTATATCGTTATAAAATAAGTACACCGGCGGGCCGGATTGTCGAAAAGTCCATTACCGGTTCAAATAAGACCTCTATTAAGGAATATCTTGAACATGAAGGGAATTTTGTCCTTGATATCCGGAAGGAGTATGGATTCGGCGCCTTTTTTGAAAAGGGCAAACGCAAGGGGCGCATCAAATTCAAGGACCTGATTGTCTTTAACCAGGAGTTTTCAGTGCTTATAAAGGCAGGTCTTCCGATTATACAGGCGCTTAACGCGATTATAAAAAAAGGGGAAGAGGACGAATTGTCTGATGTGCTTATCAGTATCCGGAATGATATTTCAGGAGGTGCTTCTCTTTCCGAGGCATTCGGCAATTATTCGCACATCTTTTCCAATCTTTATGTGGCGTCGCTCCAGTCAGGTGAAAAAAGCGGGAACATACCGCTGGCCTTAACCGGATATATTGATTATATGAAAAAGATATCCCAGATAAGGCAAAAGATTATTTCGGCCTCTGTGTATCCTGTAATCCTGACGGTTGTCTCTTTGTTTTCCTTGATATTTCTGATGATCTATGTGGTTCCTTCCTTCACGAGCACATATTTTGAGGCGGGGACCGAACTTCCGGGACTGACGCTTTTTCTTGTCGGTATAAGCAATTACATTAAATCAAAATTTATATATATCCTTGTCCTGCTTGCTGCGGCTGTCACAGCATTAAAATATTCCATGAGATCGGATTCATTCAGGGCATATATCGACAGGATCAAATTAAAGATCCCCTTTATCGGGGACCTTTATTCGAATTATTCCATATCAAAATTGTCAAGGACTCTTTCAACAATATTAAGGGGAGGGACCCCTTTAGTCGAATCAATACGCATCTCCTCAGGTGTCATGGATAATATCTTTTTAAAGGAAAGCCTTATGGGTGTCGCTGGCAGCATTGAGAAAGGCGCCGGATTTGCCGAATCGCTTTCCAATACCGGGGTTTTCCCTGTTCTGTCATTAAAGATGATAGAGTCCGGGGAATCGGGAGGGGCGCTGGAACAGGTTCTGGAAGAGGTGGCTGATTTTTATGAAAGCGACGTGGATACAAGGATCTCTGTGCTGACATCATCTATTGAACCGGCGCTTATGGTGATTATGGGACTGCTGATCGGATTTATTGTACTGGCCATGTATATGCCTATTTTCCAGATGGCCGGGACGGTGACGTGAAAGGATTTTATTCACCGCAGAGACGCAGAGTTAGCAGAGAGTAGGTGTATTTTCATTTGTCCCGAGCAAGTCGGGACAAATGAAAATACACCCTCTGTTATCTCTGTGTCTCTGTGGTGAGACAATGATAAGGGCATACTGAAGATGAAGAACGGGAAATTTGAAAAATTTAAATTCGGGGACCTGTGTGTGAAGATGGGTTTCATGACACAGGAACAGCTCGAGTTTGCAATTTCAAAAAAAGAGATATCAAAGGAGCGCATAGGCAATATCTGCGTCAGGGAAGGCCTTATTGACGATGAACAGCTGGCCATGATAATCGCGGCCCAATATTATCATAATTATATTGAGCTGGAGGGCATTAAGGACCCGGAGATCATGAGCCTGATACCTGCCAAATTCATGACCGAATACAAATGCATTCCCTACGAAAAAAGCGGGAACACACTTGTAATAGCGGTTGCGGAGCCGATGGAATTCATGAAGGTTGTCGATTCCCTCGAAGTGCTGATCGACATGCCCATATCCATTGTAGTGGCCAGCGAAAAAAGGATCAGAGAGATCCTGAAAAAGATTGAAGCCGATCAGAGCGTCCTCGAGACCGTTTCGGATGACATGAGGCTGATGCTCGTTAAGGAATCCGAAAAAGGCGAAGAGACACTGAGCATGGAAAAGGTTTCTTCCGAGGAGAGCCCCATTGTCAGACTTGTGGATTCAACAATACTGGATGCCATAAATAAAAAGGCCAGTGACATACATATCGAATCAACAGACCGCGGCGTAATTATCAGGTATCGCATAGACGGCATGCTGCACCAGGCAACCGAACCTATAGCAATACAGCATCAGAGCGCCATCATATCCAGGATAAAGGTCATGTCCGAACTGGACATCTCTGAAAAACGCGTACCCCAGGACGGGAGATTCAAGCTCAAGGTCCGGGACCGCTCCGTGGATTTCAGGATATCCATCATCCCGACGATATTCGGTGAGGATGCAGTCATTCGCATACTTGACAGGGAGACCCTCATGCCCGAGGCAAAGGGCTACCATCTGAGCAATATGAATCTTCCGGAAAGGGAACTGCTGAGGCTTAGAAGGCTGATACATGCCCCTTACGGCATGTTTCTTGTTACCGGGCCGACAGGAAGCGGAAAGACTACCACGCTCTATACGGCAGTCTCAGAGGTAAACAAGCCGAATGAAAAGATCATTACTATCGAGGACCCCGTAGAATATCAGTTGAAAGGCATTGTTCAGATCCAGGTAAATGAAAAAAAGGGGCTCACATTCGCAAAGGGGCTGCGGGCGATATTAAGACATGATCCCGACAAGATTCTAGTAGGTGAGATAAGGGATTCTGAGACGGCGCAGATAGCCCTACAGTCGGCCCTTACAGGCCACCTTGTCTTTACAACGGTTCATGCCAACAGCTCTTTTGAGGTGATAAACCGTTTTATCCACATGGGGATAGAGCCCTATAATCTTGTCGCGGCATTGAACTGCATAATCGCCCAGAGGCTCATCAGGGTCCTGTGCCAGTGCAAAGAGAAGGTGCCAGAGGACAAAAAGGAGGAGTACCTGAGGGATTCAGGCCTGGAGTATGAAAAATACAAGGACCATAGATTTTTCATGGAAAAAACCCTGGGGTGCGACCTGTGCAAGGGTTCGGGCTTCAGGGGCAGAAGGGCTATTAT
>JAFGIC010000512.1 GCA_016929815.1 Deltaproteobacteria bacterium | reverse complement strand
ATTACATATATTATCTATAATATCCATCTTATTGATCAAAAATAGAAACATAGTTTATTTGATTTATCAGGGTTCATTTTTATGAGATAATATTGTTGACACCCATAGACCCATCTTCTAATATCCCTTGTTACGCAATATTGCAAATAGTCATTTTTTCTATTTATTTCTGATAGTTACATGTTATTAAAATTACAGGACAGATTTATGGGGAGGAATTATGGGCCTTTTACGCGGATCAGCAAGCTTCTCAAGATATATTGTCAATGGAACCCCGCCGGAAAATTATCCAGAGGCTTATGTCGATTGTATAATCCGTTATTCTTTTCGAGGTTTTGATGAAAATTCCGATCTGGATCGGTCAACCGGGTGGGTAAACATCATGAACATCTTTGACACTGAATTTCAACAGAAGCAGTTTCATATGTACCCATACCTTTCCCTTTCCTTAAGGGCGGACACAAGAAAGGTCCCCTCCAATGCCCTTAAGCAGCATTGCCTTGAGGAGGAACACAGGGTAAAGGTCACGGAAAACCTAGAATACCTTTCCAAGGAAAGACGAAGGGAGATAAAGGAAATAACCATGAGCCGGCTTCTTAAAAGGGCCATCCCCAGGACAAATACCTATGATATGATCTGGAACACCCAGACTTCCATGCTTATCTTCGGCACAACCTCCAACAGGATATGTGACGAATTTGCTGAGTTGTTCTTCAAGACATTCGGGTTGAATCTCTCTCCTGTCTTCCCCTATTCCCTTGCCGGTATAAACCTCGAAAAACAGTGCATTAACCCGGGGATACTGGATTCGATAAGACCGTTTAATGTTAATGGAGACTGAAATGGACATACTTGATAAGGTAGAAAAGACTGAAACTATTGGAAAGGATTTTCTTTTGTGGCTATGGTTCAGGAGCGAGACGCAGGCCGGCATCCCTGATCCGGCGGATGGCCTGCATGCGGAGATTGCCGTTGATGGGAAGCTTACCCTTGAAACCGATGAGATAGAGGATTCAGTAACCTGTTCATGCGCCAATACCTTGATGAAAGAGGCCCGTTTTGCCTTAATGGAAAACAAAAGGATAACAAAGGCGGCAATCAGGCTGACCATAAATGAGGAAGACGAATTCTTCTTCAGGCTGGATTCCCGATGGATGAATTTCAGGATGCTGAAGACACCCAAGGTCATTCAGGACATGAAGGATGATCCTGATGGGTTCTTCTATGAAAAGACCGGCCTTATTGAAAGGGCTGTTGCCGTAATGGACTCTGTTTTTATGAATTTTATTAAGATCCGCATATCGCCTGAATGGGAAGCAGAAGAACTTCCGGCGTTGATTAAATGGATCAGGAGCGGAAACAGCCTTCTTAAAAATTAATACGCACTCACTCAATCAAGGGAGAATTTTTTATCCGGATTTTACCGGACATCCACTGGCAGTTTTCATTTTCTGTGTTGCGTCGTATTTATTAAATCCGAATCATAAAATCCCTTTCATATTTGGTCCCTTTAGCGCCTGAATCCCATTAAATAATTGACATAACTTTTTGAGTGCTCTACTATGCCTTGATAAAATTTTAGAGGCACAAGGGAATAAAATATATGTCAAATCAAATTGATAAAGATAATTTTGAACCAAAGATAGTTGCTTTTCTATGCCACTGGTGCAGCTATAAAGCCGCGGATCTTGCCGGCACATCCAGGCTGGCTTACCCCACAAATGTCCGCACAATACGCACCATGTGTTCCGGGTCTGTAGATCCCGTGTATATAATAAAGGCGCTTCTTGACGGAGCTGACGGCGTCCTTGTAGGAGGTTGCGTCCTGGGTGACTGTCACTACCAATCAGGGAATTACAAGGCAAGACGAAAGATGATAATATTGCACGCACAGCTCAGGGCCCTTGGGATCGATGAAGACAGAGTCTGGCTGAGGTGGATAAGCGCAAGCGACGGTGTAATGTTCAGGGATGTAATATTTGAGATGGTAGAAGCACTCAAGGCAAAAGGCCCCAATCCCATGAAAAACCCCTGGGATATATGGAAGTCTGCCAAAGGCGGATGGAAACCGAAAACTATAAACTCGCCACGTGGAGAATAATAATATGAAAGTAAACAGCATTCTTAAATCTGAAAACGGAGATATTTTTGAGACAGTAAAGTCCTTTTTTACAAAACTTTTCGAAGAAGGAGTTATTGATTACCTTCTGGTTCCTCAAAGGATCTCAGAAGGAAAGACATTAACACAGACACTTATTAAGGGTGTGGACTACCTGGATGGCGTCAACCCCTTTTCACCCGTAATGGCTATCAATTCCGCCAAGCTTGCATCCCAGGTAGGCATCGCCGAAACGGACAAGAAGGTTGGGGTAGTCCTTAAACCCTGCGAGATCAGGGCATTGATCGAACTGGTAAAACTGAACCAGGCAAAACTGGACAACCTGGTGATTATAGGCATAGACTGCGCGGGCACCTTTGAGATCGAGCAGTGGGCAAAGCTTGTGGAAGAATCAGGCGATGCTATTGCCAAGGAGACAGAGGTATTAAAGGATATATACGCAGGAAAAACCGATTACGCAGAAGAGGATGCGCCTATCAGGCTGCGTTCCGCCTGCCAGATATGCGACAGGTTTACCCATGACAAGGCCGACATCACATTGAGCATCCTCGGCATGGAAGACGATGTTCTTGTAAAACTTGAAGATGAACTCGCTGCAAAGCTTGGTCTTGAGGCCGCGGAAGCGCCCTCTTCCCACAAGGATGTTCTTGAAGATATGAAAAACGCCCGTACCTATAAAAGGGAAAGCGCGTTCGATGAATTCAGGGACAAGATGCAGTCCATGAACGACATGGCCGATATACTTGCCACGTGCACCAGGTGCTACGCTTGCCAGACAGCCTGCCCAATATGCTACTGCCGTGTATGCTTTTTCAGGACAGAGACCTTCAGCCCTGAACCTGCCCGTATTTTAAGATGGGCAGACAAGGAAGGAGCACTACGCATGCCTACAGAGATACTGCTCTATCACCTCACAAGGCTTAACCACGTCGCAGCCTCATGTGTAGGGTGCGGTATGTGTGAGAGTTCCTGTGCGAGGGGCATACCCCTCTCGATCCTGTTCCAGTCAGTCGGAAACGAGGTTCAGAAAAAACTTGAATATATACCCGGCATGAACATAGACGAGGAGTTGCCTGTTGCTACATTCAAACAAGAGGAAACGATATGACAGCAGTGAACCCATTTAAAGAATCAACGGATATGTTTCTAAATGCCGGAGGTGAGGCCCTTCAGCAGTGCTATCAATGCGGAACATGTACCGCCGTCTGTCCGTGGAATCTTGTGAGAGAATTTCCCGTAAGAAAGATTATACATACCAGCCAGATTGGTCTCCTTACAGAGGTGGGAGAGGAGGATAATTGGATTTGCGCCACATGCGGCGCCTGTGAAGAACGTTGTCCCAGGGGGGTGAAAATAATCGATATCTGGAGGGCCATCAGACGTGTCGGAGTGCAATTCGATATCCTGCCAAAGGCACTTAAGCCCGTCATGTCAAGCCTGGAATCCCAGGGCAACCCCTGGGGAGATACAAGGGAAAACAGAGTCGCATGGACAAAGGGACTGGATCTTTCGCCTTTTGAAAAGGGTATGGACGTCCTCTATTTTCCATGCTGCACGCCTGTATATGACCGGAATGCCAGAAGGATAGCCCTTGCCTCTGTCAGTCTTCTGAAAAAGGCCGGAGTCAATTTCGGTATTCTGGGCGCTGAGGAGAGCTGCTGCGGCGAAAGCGCCCGCAAACTTGGAAATGAAGACCTCTTTCAAAAACTGGCAAAATCCAATATCGAAATCTTCAAACAAAAGGGCGTGAAAAAGATTGTGGTCTCATCTCCCCATTGTTTTCACACCTTTAAAAATGAATATCCTGAACTGGGCGCCGACTTTGAGGTTATACACATGACCCAGTTTGTTCTGCAATTAATTGAACAAGAAAAACTCAGACCTGAAAAGCCTTATCCCAAAAAGGTTATCTACCATGATCCTTGTTATCTTGGTCGTCATAATAAGATATATGAAGAGCCCAGGAAGGTCCTCTCCAGCATACCTGATCTGCAACTGATTGAATTTGATAATAACCGCGAGGACGCGCTCTGCTGCGGCGGAGGCGGAGGCAGGATATGGATGGAGACCCCAAAGGAAGAAAGACTTTCCAATATCAGAGTAGATCAGGCGCTGGCGGCCGGGGCGGAAGTCCTTGCCCTTAGCTGTCCGTACTGTATGCTGAATTTTGATGACAGCGTGCTGAATATGGGAAAATCCGGGCTTCTTGAGGTAAGAGATATTACTGAAATTCTAGATAGTGTTACAGGTGAGATATCATGAAAAAAGAAATACGCATTGGAGTATATATATGCCATTGTGGATTTAACATAGCCAAGACCGTAAGAGTAAAGGAAGTCGCAGAATTCGCCTCTAAACTCCCGGGCGTTGTTATGGCCAGGGATTATATGTACACCTGTTCCGATCCCGGGCAGGAGCAAATCCGCAATGACATAAAAGAATATAATTTGAACAGGGTTGTGGTAGCAGCCTGCTCGCCCAACATGCACGAAAAGACCTTTCGCCGTGTTGTAGCCGAGGCGGGCCTCAATCCTTTTCTTTATCAGAATGCAAACATCAGGGAACACTGCAGCTGGGTTCATGAAGAAGGCGCCACGGAAAAGGCCAAAGATATTGTCGCTGCCGCCGTAAGCAGGGTCATCTATCATCAACCCCTGGAGACCAAGGAAGTTGAAATCAAGAAAGATACACTTGTTGTGGGCGGCGGGATTGCCGGTATGATGGCCTCAATGGATATTGCCAACGGGGGATACAAGGTTCATCTTGTGGAAAAGACATCTTCCATAGGCGGTCATATAATCCAGTTTGACAAGACCTTTCCAACTCTTGACTGTGCTGCCTGTATCACGACGCCTAAGATGAGCGACACCGGATCTCATCGCAACATAAACCTCCTTAACTATAGCGTTGTAGAGGAGGTCTCCGGCTTTACAGGCAACTTTCAGTCAAAAATACGTAAAAAAGCCAAGTACATCGATCAAACAAAGTGCACCGGGTGCAGGCTCTGCTTTGACTCTTGCCCCGTGGTAATGAAAAATGAATTCGATATGATGCTTGCCGACAGGAAGGCCGTTTATATACCCTTTCCCCAGGCGGTTCCAAACAAGGCAGTTATCGATAGAAGAGAGGACAGGCCTTGCAAGGCGTCATGCATGTACGCATGCCCCATCAATACAAATGTCCCGGGTTATGTTAAGCTGATTGCGGACGGACGATTCAAAGAAGCCTATATGCTCATAAGATCCACCAATCCTTTCCCATCTACCTGCGGAAGGGTATGCTACGCGCCTTGTGAAGTCGCATGCGACCGTAATAATATAGACAAGCCGGTTGCCATCCGCGACCTTAAACGCTTTGCCGATGAACAGGTCGATGCTGATGACCTAGATATCCCTGAGATTGAAAAGACCGGCAAAACTGTGGTTGTCATAGGAGCAGGTCCTTCAGGCCTTTCCGCGGCCCATGATCTTGCAATGCTCGGGCACAGCGTTACCGTATTTGAATCGCTCCCCCAGGCCGGTGGAATGCTTCGCTACGGAATCCCGGAATACCGCCTCCCCAAAGATGTATTGAATAAGGAGATCAACTATATAAAAAGACTCGGCGCTGATATCAGGACAGGGGTTATTGTTGGCAAGGATGTCCCGATTTCCGAGCTGCAGAATGATTATGACGCCGTTTATATTGCCGTCGGCGCCCAGGGAAAAATGAAACTCGGCATAAAAAATGAAGACCTGCCTGGTGTCATCGAAGGGGTGTCATTTCTCAGAAGCGCAGCCCTCGGTGAGAATATTCCATTAGGCCGAAAAGTGGCAGTTATAGGCGGAGGAAACACCGCCGTTGACTGCGCAAGAACTGCATTGCGGCTCGGCGCGGAAGAAGTGACCATAGTCTATCGCCGTACAATAAATGAAATGCCGGCGGCCCCGGAGGAGATTGAAGCTGCAAAAGAGGAAGGTATTAAAATTGAATACCTGACATCCCCAGTCTGCTTCATGTCAGAGGAGGACACACTTTCTCAAATGGAATGTATCAGGATGGAGCTGCAAGCGCCAGATTCAAGCGGCCGGCCAAGGCCCATGCCTATAGAAGGCTCTGAATTTACAATACCAGCAGATACTGTTATTACCGCACTCGGTCAGGTTCCTGAGACGGATTTTACAAAAAAGATCGGCATTGCCCTTGGTAAAAACGGGACAATAAATATTTCCACTGAAACAGGAGCGACCAACATAGAAGGGATATTTGCCGGAGGCGATGCAGTTACAGGCCCCGGATATGTCATCGATGCCATAGCCGCTGGTAAAACTGCGGCTGTTTATATTGATCGTTACCTCAAGGATGAATCCCTTGAATGGCGCCCTGAAAAGCAGGTAAAAGAAGAACTTACTGAAACAGAAATAACCGGACTTAAGAATAAGTATCCCAAAATAGAACGCGCAAAAATGCCCGAACTGCCTGTCCGGGAAAGAATCCTGGGATTCAAGGAAGTTTCCCTGGGCCTCGGCGTCAACGAAGCCAGAAGAGAAGCAGGACGATGTCTTGCAGGCCAAATCGAGGGATGCATCCAGTGCGGTGAATGCGCAAGACGGTGCGGGGTAAATGCCGTCAATCTAAATATGAAGGATGAGATAGTAGAACTTGATGTGGGAAATATTATCGTCGCCACAGGATATGACACCTTTGATCCGTCCGTTATTAAACAGTTAGGTTACAAAAAGTATGACAATGTTATGACCTCTCTGGAATTTGAACGTATAAACTCACCGACAGGGCCCACAGGCGGCCAGATACGCATGAAAAACGGCGAAGTACCCGAAAGTATAGCAATAGTTCATTGCGTCGGCAGCAGGGACAAAAATTACCATGAGTATTGCTCCAGGGTTTGTTGCACTGCCGGGCTCAAATTCGCCCACCTGATCAAAGACAAGATAGGGGCGGATGTCTATGAGATGTATATCGACATGCGTTCTTTTGGAGAAAGTTGTGAAGAATTCTACAACAGGGTTGCATCGGAAGATGGTGTCAAGTTTATTCGTGGCAAGGCGACAAGTGTGACGGATAAAGCTATTAACGAAGAGGAACAGGGAAAGCTTATAGTATCAGTGGAAGACAGCCTTATCCCGAAGATGTTAAGAGTGCCTGTTGACATGGTCATCCTTCTCGTGGCCATGCAACCCAGAGACGATTCTGATGACATCGCCCGTATCTTCCTGCTCAACAAGAGGGCGGACGGTTTCTTCATGGAACAGCATATTAAGCTTGGCCCGGTATCGACAATGACAGAAGGCGTCTTTCTGGCAGGGTGCTGTGAAGGTCCTAAAGATGTCCCGGACAGCGTGGCCCACGCCAAGGCAGCGGCCTCAGAGGTATTGAGCCGCCTGGCCCTGGGCAAAACCGAGATAGAACCTACAATAGCCATCGTTGATGAGGATATATGCTCAGGCTGCGGGCTCTGCGTGAAGATATGCGCCTACGGGGCGCCTTCGATCATTGAACCCCAGCACAGGTCACATGTCAACGAGGCCCTGTGCAAGGGCTGCGGCGCGTGCGCGGCAACATGTCCTTCAGGGGCCATCAGCCACAAACACTTCAATTTCAAGGAGTTATTGAGCGAGGTAGAGGCACTGGCTGCGTGATTTTTAATAAATGATAATTTTTTAAATGAAGCCGGCCCAATAAGTGGTTCGGCTTTTTATCATTTTTCATGCTAAATATGTCTTGAATGGAGAGATCGAAATTTCTCTCCAACAACGAAACAATGCTTTTAAATAATATATATTTTCACAGGAAACACAAACATACATGCAACCCAAAAAGGAATTCGCCCTAGTGGATTATGGCGTATGTGATCCCGGTAATTGCAGCCCCGCTGACGGCATCTGCGCATCTGCGAAGGCATGCACTCACAAGGTCATGAAACAGATAGACGGTCCCTTTGAGCCGCCCATTGTCTTTCAGGACATGTGTATGGGATGCTGGGATTGCATTGAGGCCTGCCCATTGCATGCCGTGCAAAGGAAGCATATTAATTAACGCAACCTTCAAACGGCCTTGATATTGATATGATGAATCTCTCGCCGATGTAAGGGCGGCCCCCGTACCATTTCTTAGAGAAATATATTATGAAATTAACGGTGTTGATAGACAATAATACATTAATCGACAGGTACTTTCTTGGTGAGCCCGGGGTATCCTATTTGATTATGGATGATTCAACGCAAGTACTGTTTGATGTGGGGTATTCCAATGCCTTTATTATTAATGCCGGAAAGATGAACTTAAACCTGCTTAAAAGCGATTTCATTGTTCTTTCACATGGACATCTTGACCATACAGGCGGTCTCGATCCCTTACTGAAATTATATACCGAGGCAATAATTGAATCGGTCCCCTGTAAAAGTCCAACACTCGTTGCGCATCCTGATGTGTTTCAGACGAAGTCTGCAGGTGCGTTAAAGGAGATCGGATGTACTATCTCCGAATCAAAGTTGAAAAGGCATTTTGGCGTCAACTTAACAAAACACCCTTTTTGGCTCACAAACAGACTTGTTTTCCTCGGTGAGATAGAAAGAACAAATGATTTCGAAAACCTGGAACCTTTAGGAGAGGTTTATACTAAAGAAGGGCCGAGGCCTGATTTTTTGAAGGACGATACGGCCCTGGCCTACAAAAGCAAAGATGGAATAGTAGTAATAACCGGTTGTTCTCATGCCGGTATCTGCAATATAATTGAGTATGCGAAAAAGGTTTGCAGCCGGGATAAAGTCATTGATGTCATAGGTGGGTTTCATTTGTTACAGCCTTCCGAAAGACAATTGAACAAAACGCTTGAGTATTTTCAAAATTTACAGGCCGGGGAAGTCCATGCCTGTCATTGTATAGACTTGAATTCAAAGATCGCGTTATCAAGAGTGGCAAATTTAAAAGAAGTTGGTGTCGGGTTGTCTATTGAGCACAGGTAAATATAAGAAAAAAACAGGGAGTAACAGGATGACTGAAAAGGATGAAAAGAGAACTAATATTACATATGAGGCTCTGGCATTGATGTCCCGCAGCGTTTATGAGAAATATGGCGATGATGCCATACCGACAATCAGGGATGTGTGGTATAAGATGGGTTTAGATTCCGGTGATCGACTCAAGAAAAAGCTTACCACCCGTGATTTTAAGTCTGCGGCCAATCTCCTCGCGGAAATTGTCAGTAAAGCCGGATCAATAGAAAAATGTCAGATATCAGACACCTTATTTCATTTTTCGACTAAACCCGGCACAAGATGTGATGTGGGTCTGGAGGATAAAGGCCGTAAGATATGTGAAGCAGTCATGAGTGTTCATCAAGGGCAGTTCAAATCGATTTGCGGATTTGATGTGGAAATGGATATAGTAAGGAGCCGCGCTACAGGCGCCGATTGCTGCGAAATAATATTCCGTCCTTTAGAATCAAAAAATTATTAACCCATTATGGAGAAATATGAAACGTCCATAAATTTCTTATGGACGTTAGTCTTCCTAATAAGCCGATTCAGGTTCATTAATTCAGTATAAAAAATTTCTCTACGAATTAATCCCTTTGCGTCAATCATATATCAATTAATTGACAAAAACTTACCGGACGATTATGTTTTCAAATGGTAACTGAAAAATGACCAAAGAAACTGAAAATCACACACAGATCATCCTGGACAGTATCGCGGACGGTGTATTCACAGTTGACTTAGATTTGAAGATCACATCCTTTAACAGGGCCGCGGAAAAGATAACCGGCATAACCAGGAAAGATGCAATCGGAAGGCAGTGCTGGGATGTATTTAGATCAGGAATATGTGAAAGCCAATGCTCCCTGAAGCATACAGTCGAGACAGGGAAGCCGATTCTGAACCAGTCCATCTTCATTCTGAATTCTTCAGGTGAACGCGTCCCTATAAGCATCTCCACCACACTTCTCAAAAACAGAAAAGGAAAGGTAATAGGCGGGGTCGAGACATTCCGCGACCTGAGCCTTGTAGAGGAACTGCGTAAAGAGCTTTACAGCCGCCAGTCCTTTCACGACATATTAAGCAAGAACAAGGAGATGCAGCGTCTCTTTCACATGGCGGAACAGCTCGCGGAGAGCGACACCACTGTGCTTCTCGCAGGCGAAAGCGGCACCGGCAAGGAACTCTTTGCCAAGGCCATCCATTCCCAGAGCATGAGGAAAGACGGCCCCATGATAACAATAAACTGCGGCGCCTTGCCGGATAACCTCCTTGAATCCGAACTATTCGGTTATAAGGCAGGCGCCTTTACGGACGCAAGAAGGGATAAGCCGGGGCGCATTACACTTGCCCACGGCGGCACACTGTTTCTTGACGAGATAGGTGAAATATCAAAGGCCATGCAGGTCAAGCTTCTGCGCGTGCTCCAGGATAAAACCTTTGAGCCCCTCGGCGGCACCATGTCCGAAAAGGTTGATGTGCGTATAATCGCCGCCACCAACAAAGACCTGGATGTCCTTGTAAGGGAAGGCGCATTCAGGAAAGATTTCTTTTACAGGATAAATGTTGCAAAGCTTATCCTCCCTCCCCTGAGAGACAGGAAGGAGGACATCCCTCTCCTGACGGAACACTTTTTAAACAAGTTTAACCGCCTCAAGGGAAAAGGCATTAAAGGACTTCAACCAGATGTCCCGGCACTACTCATGTCCTATAATTACCCCGGAAATATACGCGAGCTGGAAAATATCATAGAATTCGCATCTGTGGTGTGTAAAGGCAGCATGATATCCCATGAAAATCTCCCTGATTATCTGCTTAAGGGGCTGGCCCATGATGAACACCATTATGACCAATTCCCCGAAAAGAAAAACAGCTCCATGAAAGGGCTTGAAAGGGATTTCATTTACAACTCCCTTGCTCAGAACAACTGGAACAGAAAACTGACCGCAGCCGGGCTGGGCATCCATCCTTCGACGCTCTGGAGAAAGATAAAGACACTTAAAATCAAGCTGCCCGAACAGGACGGACGTTACAGGTAATATCAATCATTTATAACATAAAAAGGAGAAAGATCCATGATAAACTGGATTGAACAGATTAACAGATGCATAGAATGTGATGAGTGCATGGGAGTATGTCCCACCTACAGGGCGACAGGAGAATACAGGTTTTCTCCCAGAGGCCGGCTCGAATCCGCAAAAAGGCTTTTAGCCGAAGACATCCTCGATGAATCCATGATTGAAAGCTTTTATAACTGCCCCAAGTGCATGGCCTGCGAACAGGTTTGCCCTGAAGGTATAGAGACAAGCAAAATAGTGGCAGCTTCAAGGAACAGGATAGTGGAAAAAGGCAGGGGTCCCCTCGAACCCCATAAAAAAATTATCGCTGGCATACTGGAGAAGGGCAACTCGGTTAACGGAGATCCCTCCAAAAGGCTGGACTGGATGCCCGAACCTTTTAAACCCCATGAATCGGAAACCCTTTTTTATGCCGGATGCCTTCCGAGTTACCTGGTAAAGGATTCGGCTGTATATTCATACCTTACTCTTAAAAGGCTTGGGGTTGATTTCATGATGCTTGAGGACGAGGGCTGCTGCGGAACTTACATCTACGAATCAGGAGAGGTTGAAAAGGCGAAGGATTATTTCCTCAAAAATACCGAACGGTTCAAAGCTTTGGGGATAAAGAAATTGATCCTTCCGTGCAACGGTTGCTTCAAGTGTTTTAAATATTTTTATCCTGAGGTCCTTGGTTCCATTGACTTTGAGGTCTTGCATGTGGTTGAGGTCCTCTACGACCGGCTCAAGGGACAGCCGGATATTCTCAGGAAGGTGGACAGGGAAATCACGTATCATGACAGCTGCAGACTGGGGCGCGCTGAAGGCATTACCGAAGAGCCCAGGGAAATTCTGGAATGGTGCGGGGCAAGTGTAAAGGAACTACCTGAAAACAGGGGAAATACGCCATGCTGCGGCTCTGGAGGTGGAATACGCTCCGTCTTCAAGGACCTATCCTTTGACATAGCTAAGGATCTCCTTAATAAAACCCCGACTGAAGAACTCGTCAGTCCCTGTCCCTTCTGCACATTTAATCTTAGTTATACTGCCAAAAAAGGGGCACTTGGGAAAAATGTGACCTATATCTCAAAGATAATATGGGAATCCCTGAAATAAAGCTGCTGGTTTAAGGTCATAGCATAATTAGTGCGCAGCGTCCGGTTAATTTGCAATATTGCAATTATATATTTGCAATTTTGCAAATTAACCGGACGCTGCCTTTTGTCCCCACAAGACAACCTGTAACCTTTTTTCTAATTAATACAGCCAATTAAGCGCTATATTCCGTCAGTTATCACCTGTGGCACACAAAATGCTTTAAAAAAGGTCACAGTTTCACCCATTACAGGGATGTTCAAACTGCGTTCCTTTATATATTGCAAACCGGACTAAGCGGATTTTTTACAGGAACCCCATCGGGCTGCTGTACAGTCAGGGCATACCGGCTGCCCGATATGGAAAGTCCACAGTGTCCCTTTAGACGCCCTGTTTTACGGTAAAGGTTTACTGATGAGAATAGCTATCCCAGTATGGGAAGATAAGGTTTCACCTGTCTTTGATGCCGCGTCGAAGCTTCTCGTGATCGACTACGAGGACGGGAGAGAGACATCCCGTTTGGCCTATCACATCGATGAGGAAGACTTGTCATGGAAATGCCAAAGGATAGAAAGCCTTGCTCCTGATATCATCATTTGCGGTGCAGTTTCTCATCTTTTTTTAAATCTGCTTAAGGCGGTGGACATTGATGTTATAGAGTATGTCTCTGGCAGGATAGAAGATGTTCTTGAGGCATACATTAGGGGCGATATTTACAACTCGCGGTTTTTAATGCCCGGCTGTAAAAGACATGGCCGCGTATGCGGCGGCAGGAAAAAAACCGGCCGGCAGAAGAAAAATGAAATCAATAGGGAGGACATATAATGAGCACTTCACAAGAATCAAGAGAAGAACAACGGGCCAAACAGGACATTGAGATAAATGAAAGGCTGAATCAGATTAAAAATAAAATACTGGTCATGAGCGGGAAAGGCGGCGTAGGCAAAAGCAGTGTTGCGGCTTATCTTGCCCTTTTTCTAGCAAAAAACGGACATAAAGTAGGGCTTATGGATGTTGATCTCCATGGTCCGAGCATACCCAGGATGCTCGGGATAACCGGAAAAGGGATAGAGGGCGCCGAGGCAGGGAAGGCCTTTCCGGTAAGCGTCCTTCCCAATCTTCATGTCATCTCAATAGAAGCTCTGATGGGTGAAGACAAGGACGCGGCGCTCATCTGGAGGGGGCCTATCAAGATAGGTGTTATAAGACAATTCATATCGGACATAAAATGGCCTGAACTGGATTATCTTATAATAGATTCCCCTCCCGGAACAGGCGATGAGCCTTTAACGGTTGCCCAGACAATCCCCGATGCAAAGGCCTTAATAGTCACTACGCCTCAGGAGGTATCCCTGGCGGATGTAAGAAAATCCATCAATTTCTGTGTAAATGTGAAAATGGATATACTCGGCATTGTAGAAAATATGAGCGGACTTATATGTCCCTATTGCGGAAAGACCATTGACCTGTTCAGCAGGGGCGGTGGAATGAAAACCGCGCTAAGTCATGGACTGAGGCTCCTTGGGACCCTTCCCTTAGAGCCTGAACTGGTAAAAATAGGGGATTCCGGCGATATCTCAAAAATGGACCCGGAAAATTTCTCCTTTGCTGGTGAATTTAAAAAGCTGGCCGAGCAGGTAGAAAAACTGACGGCCTGAATAAAGACATGGATATCAGGGAACACCAACGACTGGGAATTCAACGGCATTCGGACGGGCGCCGTCAGACCGAACGAAACGTTTGT
>JAFGIC010000511.1 GCA_016929815.1 Deltaproteobacteria bacterium | reverse complement strand
TCTTATACTTTTTATATTCGGTGTTGCTAAACCATAAAAGGAACCGGCATTTAAATCCAGTTCGTTATAAAAATTCATGATTATGAACATTTTTTTATTGCAAGCGATTTTATCATATGACTTTTGAATGTCAATAAAAATAATATAATCAAATACTTATATCACATTTGACATAACTGAATCTTGTTGACAAGGCATCGTTGATTGCTATAGATTTTGCAAAAGATGTTCAACGAGGTGAACTATGAATAAAAAATACCTGGCGCCTTCGGTAAAAAAGGCCTTTGATATCCTCAAAGTTATATCCATTTCAAGGGGCGGGATACGGCTTAATGAGATTGCAAAGAGCCTTGATATAGCAAAAAGCAGCGTCCATGGTATAATATCAATCCTTGAAGAAATCGGCGCTGTCAAGAAAGACAGCGCCACCGGGAAATATGGATTGGGACTCACCCTTTTTGAACTTGGCAGAAAGGCCTACTCACAGGTTAATTTAAGAGAAATTGCCAGGCCGATAATGGAAAAACTCATGGAAAGTGTTCAGGAAACGGTATTTCTAGGCACTCTTAGCAGTGATAATGAGAGGATACTTGTGCTGGACACTGTAGAATCAAGCCATGATATGAAGATAACATCTCCCATAGGAACTACTCTCAACCTGTTTGCAGCCGCGCCGGGAAAGGCTATTATGGCATGCATGAATGAAGACACGGTTATGGAGATAATAAAAAGGAAGGGTCTGCCGAAGCTTACTGATAAATCAATAACAGATCCCGTAATATTTATGGAGGAGATTAGAAGAGTTGGTAAAAACGGCTATGCAATGGATTATGAAGAATACATGCCAGGCGTAAGGGCAGTTGCCGCTCCTATTAATCTTGAAGATCAACCGATTGCAGCGTTATATATTGTAGGGTTTAAGAAAAGTCTTGACGATAATAAGATGGACGCTATTAAATACGAGATAAAAAATGCCGCAGAGCTGATTTACAGATTAAGCATTGAAAGAATGCATATATAGACCAAAAGAATTCTTTATTCACTTCACAAGATAAATACTGCCGCCTATTCAAGCTTGCAATTGCCTTAAATTTAAGAGAATAATCTTTTAAAAAAGGGACATAAAATCTGTTTACATCTTGATTGTTGAAAATAGTAAAAGAAAGGATTAAATCCTTCGGATTCAAAATATTAGAATTAAGGGGCCTTAAGATATGAGTGCGGAAGGGGATATTGTTCTTATACATATGAGCGGTAAACCTACGATCTATGCCAGAATTGAGGCAATTGAACCTGATATTAAAAAAGGGTGGTATAAAGTAACCCTTTTATTGCTTACAATACCGCAGCAGATTATTACCTGGATTTTAAGGGAGGAATATATAAACGGCGCTTCATTCACCATAGACGGCAACGCCATAATGATGCAGGAGGTAAAGAGATCTTCTGTCTCTCCCAGCGTCAGTGATATTGTGAATACAGTCGTGAAAAAACCGGACGAAAGCGGCAAAGGCAAGGTGCTGCCTTTCAAGGCGAAACCAAAGTAGATTTTGATTAAGAGAAATTTATTGCTATTCGTGCATCTCCGGGCGAATCACAATATAATGAAATTTCGATTGAAGGCTGTAATAAAAGTTGTGTTGACAAACAGTTATGTATGGTTAAAAATATAATAAAGAAATTCAAAAGAAGTCATGGAGGATAAAATGTTGAGGGCTATGATTATATCGGGATTGACTGTTGATCCGCTTACAAACAGCCCTATTGTCATTCTCAAGGAGATAGACGGAGAAAAGACATTGCCGATTTGGATCGGCCTGCTTGAAGCAACCGCGATTGCCAGCGAACTGGAAGGAATTGAGTTTTCAAGACCGATGACCCATGATCTATTGAAAAATATCCTTGAGATGGTTGATGTAAAGGTCGTAAAAATTGAGGTTTGTGATCTGAAAAACAACACATATTATGCGTTGATACATCTATCACACAATGGAAAGGATATGACAATAGATGCGAGACCCAGTGACGCGCTGGCGCTTTCCCTGAGGGTAGGTGCGCCCGTCTTTGTCGCTGAGGAGGTTATTGAAAAATCAAAACAAATAGACCTTAAGGCCGAACCTGAAGATAAATCCGAGGAAGGGAAGAAGTGGCAGGAGATCCTGGAAAAGCTTGATCCCGAAGACTTCGGCAAATATAAGATGTGAGGCCCAATTATTATGATAGATCTCCATACTCATTCCTTTTTCAGTGACGGAGAACTGATACCTTCAGAACTCATAAGAAGGTTTGAGAGCTTGAAATACTCTGCGGTGGCGATTACCGATCATGTAGATTCCTCCAATATGGACTTTGTCATACCTAGAATTATAAAGGTCGCATCTTTTCTCAACAACACACAGACCGTAAAGGTGATCCCCGGGGTCGAACTTACACACCTGCCCCCCGAACTGATTGAACCGCATGTCTTCAAGGCGAGAGAACTGGGCGCGTCCATTATAATTGTGCACGGAGAGACAATAGTTGAACCTGTAGCTCCCGGCACAAACAGGGCCGCTATCGAGGCGGGCGCCGATATACTGGCTCATCCCGGGCTGATTACAGATGAAGATGCGGAACTTGCGGCTGAAAGAGGCACATTGCTGGAGATATCAGGCAGATCGGGCCACAGCTTTACCAATGGGCACGTAGCGAAAACGGCTGTCAAGTCGGGCGCCGGGATGATCCTGAATTCGGACACGCACTCTCCGGGGGATATAATGACTGAGGAATTTGCCCGCAAGATAATTGAAGGGGCGGGTCTTTCTTCGAATTATTATGCCGTTCTCCTGTCCAATGCAAGAAGATTGCTGGAGAAAATAGGATATTCTGTTTTATAATACCGCATCTGAAAATTTATTGTACTGATAGGTGACGGTAAGAAACTCGCCTTAATGCCATGA
This sequence comes from Deltaproteobacteria bacterium, assembly GCA_016929815.1. GTDB lineage: Bacteria > Desulfobacterota > DSM-4660 > Desulfatiglandales > HGW-15 > JAFGIC01. The sequence goes on along the minus strand of JAFGIC010000511.1, from coordinate 883 downwards.
CTGCAGTTCGATAGTTATCCAAATAATGAAATACATGAATAAAAAAATACTTTTCAATATCTCAGGCATTATTATTGTCGTCATATGGATTGTCATGATAGGTCTGTTAATCAAGAGGCAGGAATTCAGCGGAGCCGCTTCTGATCAGCCCTTTGAGAATGAAACAGGCAACATAGACTCGGGGCTTAAGGAATGGAAAGAGATATTTCTAAAAGAACGAAAGGTAGGATATTCAATAAGTTTTATAAGGCCATTCCAGGGCGGCTATTTTATACAGGATGAGGTCTTCCTGCGGCTGAACCTTATGGGCCTTGACAAGGGCATTTACACAATCACTCAGACTAATACAGATGGGGATTTCATTTTAAAGGATTTTGCATTTAAGATGAAGTCAGGCCTTGTCTCCTATTCTATCTCAGGAAAAGTTGAAGGAGCCCTGCTTATGGTTAAAACAGGAGAGGGCAGGGATCAACGTTTCAGCGAAATAAGGCTTTCGGAGCCGCCGGTGATCAGCGCCGGGATGGAACATCTGTTTAAGACCAGGAAGATACAGGTAGGGGATGCATTCAGGATATCTTTCTTCGATCCTTCTACATTAGTTCAGAAGGAGGCTGTCTTAAAGGTTGTTGACAGAGAATCACTGAACATCAACAGGATAAAATATAACTCTTTCAGGGTTGAAACGCAGATGTTCGGAAATTTAATTACAATTTGGGTTGACGAGAGCGGTGTGATTCTCAAGGAAGAGGGCCTCATGGGCCTTGTAATGGTTAGATCCAGCGCCGCGAACGCCTCACTTGGCATTGAGGGGACTGAAGATTACTATGAGATGGCTGCTGTGTCTGTTGACAGGGCCCTGCCGACAGATCTGGATAGAATTTCC
>JAFGIC010000510.1 GCA_016929815.1 Deltaproteobacteria bacterium | reverse complement strand
TGGATTTTCATCATTCTTAATAACATACCTGGCAAGATTAATCGATCCCAGGTTGCATGCCTCCAGGGGGAGGAGCGGCTGCTCACCGCAGGGGTTGGTGCTCTCTATCTGCCCGATTTCGGGCGTGGGATTATCCGCGTTAATCCTGTCAAGGAATATTATGCCTGGGTCCCCGTTTTCCCACGCCTGCTTTACGATGGATTGAAATACGTCCGTGGCGTTTAATTCGCTGACCTTGAGGCCTTCCCTGGGGTCGATAAGGTCATAGTTTGAACCCTCCTTGAGCGCTTCCATAAAGGAATCGGTAACGGCTACGGAGATATTGAAGTTTTCAAGGTCCTTGTTGCTCTTTTTACATGATATAAAATCCATGATATCAGGATGATCCACCCTGAGGATGCCCATGTTGGCACCCCTTCGGGTGCCTCCCTGCTTTACCTGTTCCGTGGCGGTATTAAAGATCTTCATGAAGGAAATCGGTCCGGAGGCGATGCCCCCCGTTGTCCCGACCCTGCTGTTCCTTGCCCTCAGGCGGGAAAAGGAAAAGCCTGTTCCCCCTCCGGATTTGTGGATAAGAGCCGCATTTTTCAATGAGTCAAATATCCCCTCCATACTGTCTTCAACGGGAAGGACAAAACAGGCAGCAAGCTGGCCCAGACGCTGTCCCGCGTTCATCAGTGTCGGGGAATTGGGCAGGAACCTGAACTCCGTCATCATCCGGTAGAATGTCTCTTCTATCTTTTCCATCTGTGACGCGTCGCCGTAGTTTTTCTCTGCCAGGGCGATATGGTGAGCCACTCTCTTAAACATCTGTTCCGGTGTCTCAATAACCTTGCCGTTGCTGTCTTTTATCAGATACCTCTTCTTTAATACGGTCCTTGCATTATCCGAAAGATTCAATTCCTCCTTGAGAAACAATGAACCGTCAAGCTTTATAGGCCCCGTCTTTGTCAGCCCGTGTTCTATCAGCTTGGCCTCTACTATCTCTTCCAGGAGAGGCATGGTGATTGTCCTGAGTTCCATCTTCAGGATCTCTTCCCTCAAGGATCGGCTTATATCTATGGCCTGGTCACTGTTTATGGGGTTTTCCTTGATAAGGATATCAGAAAACAGATTGTCATCCCATCTGTACGCAGAAAGATCATAGGTGCCTTTTTCAGTGACTAGTATCTTGCTTTGCTGTGCCATGAGGTCCTCCGGAATTATGAGAAAATGGAAGTTAACGGGATATTAAAGTCCCCTAAACAGAAAAGAAACAGACAGAAAATAGCAGGTCTATTTCTTTTAAAATATCATGATGTAGAATTAATCAAATTTTAAAATACAATATATTGTATGTCAACAAGAAATAAATAATCAAGCAAATTATTTTTAAAAAATTTAATCTTTGGCGCCCTGATGTCCGGGATGTAGGCCGGATCCTGTTCTTGACTGGGCGGCAATAGTGATTAAATTACAATCAAACAAGATTGAACCATAAAATGAAATAAGGAGGTGATTTATATGGCGAGCCTGTTGAGTCTAATTCCGAAAAGGGAATATTATCCTTCTGCTGACATATTTGATCGCTTTTTTGATGATTTTTATCCGCTTTCAGTATTCAGGGAGGGGGATGAGTGGGTGCCGGCCTTTGATATAAACGAGAATGAGAAGGAATATGTTGTAACGGCAGAGCTTCCGGGTATGGAGGCAAAGGATATTGATGTAACGCTCTCAGACGGCATCTTGTCCGTTAAGGGTGAAAAGAAAAGGGAGCATGAGGAAAAGGGTGAAAACTACCACAGGATTGAAAGAAGCTACGGGTCATTTAACAGGAGTTTCAGTATCCCTGGAAAGGTAAAGATGGATTCGGTAGATGCGAATTACAAAGACGGCATTCTAAGGCTTATTCTTCCAAAGACAGAGGAAGGTGAATCAAAAAAGATAGAGGTTAAGTAGGAAGGTATTCTCATAAAGTCGGATCAAAAAGGGACGCAGCCCTATAGGGCTGCGTCCCTTTTCTTTGTCCATTTTTCTCCTTGACATCACTTTTTAATATCCTGTATAGTTACTTTATAGCTAAAATGTAATTAGATTATAATTAAATCTTAGACCGTTGAACAGGGTAAATGGACAACCTGGTTATAAGAAAGTTGAAGATAGAGGATATTGAAGCAGCAGGAAGGGTATATAACTCTATTGTGCAGCTTCCCAGGCGGTTTGACTTTCACAGGGAGCTTATGGAGCAGTGCAGGAGTTCCTGCTTTGTCAATTTCGTGGCGGAGATCGACAGTGAAATTGTAGGGTTCCTGTTGAGCTACGTCATTTACGGAGGTTTCGGGATCGATAAGAGCGCGTGGATATCCCTGATATGTGTCCACCCTAAATTCATGGACCGGGGGATCGGACAGAATCTTGCTGAAGATGCCTTCAAAATATACAAGAAGATCGGCATTAAAAATGTACACACCAGCTTTGAGTGGGACTCTGTTGATTTGTTATCCTTTTTTAAAAATCTCGGCTTCGGCAGGAGTGATTTTGTAAACCTGCGAAAGATTATTAAATAAAACCGGACAGGATTTAATTGATGCCCGGCAGCATCACCCCGCAGAAAACACAGTTTAACCATTCCGGCATTGGAGCTAGGCATGCGGTTTATACGAATAAATATGAGCAGCCTGGAAATAAGTATTGAATCAGTGCCTGCCCAATACCTAGGTCTGGGAGGCCGTGGACTGGTTTCCCTTTATATCAGTGACAACGTGCCCCCTGACTGTAATCCGCTCGGACCCCACAATGTCCTGATCTTTGCTCCCGGCCTGCTGGGAGGCACCAACCTGGTAAATACCAGCAGAATTGCCGTAGGTGCCAAGAGCCCTCTAACCGGTACAATAAAGGAAAGCAATGCCGGAGGAACGTTTGGAGATTCGGCTGGACGTCTCGGCGTTACTGCAATCATCATAGAGGGATGCGCTCCCCGGGGCCAGGCATGGCTGCTGAAGGTGGCCGTGGACGGAGAGACCCAATTGATTCCCGCAAATGATTATAAGGGTATGGGTACATACGCGCTGACCAAGGCATTATTTACAGTCTTTGGTGTCGATAATTCCATCATGTGTATTGGCCCCGCGGGCGAGAGGATGCTTGCCGCTGCTTCCATACAATCAACAGATACAAAGAGACGGCCTTGCCGGGCTGCAGGGCGCGGCGGACTAGGCGCAGTGATGGGTTCAAAGGGCCTTAAGGCTATTGTTTTGGATTCAAGGGGGACTTCAACTGATGCTATTTATGATCCGGAGGCCTTTCAGAAGGCTGCCGGGGATTTTGCACAAGCAGTACGGAACAGCCCATTCAGCAGCAGTGTGCTGCCCAGATTTGGCACAGCCGGTCTTGTTGCGCCCATAAATTCGATGGGAGGTTTTCCTTCCTACAATGCCAAGAAGGGGGTATTTGACGGATGGGAGAAGATAAGCGGTGAACAGGTTGCGGAATTGATGGCCAAACGAGGGGGAAGGACCGGTCAGCAGGGCTGCTCCAAATGTATGATCCAGTGCTCCAATGAATTTGTGGATGAGCAGGGTGAATTTGTAACCAGTTCTTTGCAGTATGAGACTATCTGGTCCATGGGCGGCATGACAGGGATAGATGATCTTGATATTATCGCAAGGCTGGATTTTCTATGTGACGATCTGGGTGTTGACACCATGAGTACAGGTGTTGGCGTGGCAGTGGCCATGGATGCCGGATATAGATCCTTTGGCGACGGCAAGGCCGCTATTGAAATGGTGGAAGAAATTGCCAGAGGGACGGAATTGGGAGAGGTCTTGGGAAATGGTCCCCAGGCAGTGGGAAGATATTTCAACCATCCCAGGGTGCCTGTTGTAAAGGGACAGAGCATCTCTGGGTATGATCCGCGGGCCATGCAGGGAAACGCTGTGACCTATGCTACAAGCCCAATGGGCGCTGATCATACGGCCGGCAATGTTCTGGCAGATTATATTGCGGGCAAACTGGACCCCTTAAAATCGGAAGGCCAGGTTGAGGCATCCAGACGCCACCAGATCATGATGGCCGTAGTTGACAGCATAGGGCTTTGCGTTCTTGCAAGTCATGTGATCTCAACCGCCGAAGGCGGTGATGCCTTTGTCAGGGCTGTTAATGCAAAACTTGGTGCCAGCCTTGAATTAGAAATGCTCATGGATATGGGTGCAAGGATTCTGAAGGCCGAGCGCGATTTTAACCGCAGGGCCGGGTTTACCAACCAGGATGACCGCTTGCCCCGTTTTTTCTATGAAGAGCCTCTTTCCCCACATAATACCGTTGTCCAGATCACCGACGATGAAATGGACAAGACCTTTGAGTTCTGATATATACAAATCAATTTGTGATTAAATGCCTTTGGTTAGGCCGGTGAATCAAAATGGTCCCCAATCCGTGGTCGACAACAGGTAAAATTTATGAAGGTTAGGATCAAGCTATTCAGTGTTTTGCGGGAATATGTGCAGGATTACAATCCGCAAAGTGGTGTGGAGGCCGAACTGAAGGACGGCGCTACGGTGGCTGATCTGCTCAGACATCTTAAGATTCCGATATCTAAAGCGCCTGTGGTAACCTGCAAGAGCCATATAATGAATACCGCCGATATCATTCAAAAAGACTCTAATATTGAGATCTTTCAAACCGTGGCAGGCGGATAATCTTTCAAAGACAACCTTAGGCCAAGCCAACACCTTGCCGGGATATTTCATTGTTGTCTGATCCTTCATATTTTTTATATCCTAATTTTTAAATGGAAAAAATATTGTTGAATATATTTTCTTTATATTATATCTATCATATCTGCTTAATTCCTTCATTGTTCGTGCAAAATATCTTAGTCCAACTCTTAATCGATCAAGAATAAAGGAGAAGATAATTATGAGAAGATGTGTATTCATGTCTATTCTGCTTATCTGCTTGACTTTTTTTGTTTTAACTCAATCCCATGCTCATGCCTTTACCGGAAACGTAAACCTGTATTATGGGACAAAATCACTCAGTGATTACGATTGGGGCGACCTGTCGTCTCAGCAGGGGTTTGGCGCTAATGCGGATGTCGGTTTCAAATCATGGCCTTTCAATATTGCTGTCGGATATATCAGCTCAGGTTATGATGATACATTGCCCGAGGAATACACCTACACACCTGCAACAGGTCCTGGGGGTTTTCCCGGCGGACCTCCCGGCATGAATCTCACGCAGACCGTAGAGGTGGATACCTGCTATGATACTTCAACCAGAGAATTAAGACTGGGCGTCAAAAAGATATGGGAGCCGACATCAAACATGCGGCCTTTTATCGGTTTTGGGGCGGCAATGATTCAGGCGAAAAGCGATGTAAACGTTGATCCTGTTGCTGCTGCCACATATGATATTACACCGACCTTAAGCGATAAGGACGAGGCACTTGGATTATGGTTCAGTGGCGGGGTTTACTGGACGATATTCATAAGCCATCTGTTTGACAATATCAATTTCGGGGTTGAATTCGCATACTCCCAGGCGAACGTTGAGTTCAAGGAGATCGGCGGGAAACTGAATGCAGGAGGCACTCACTACGGCCTGTTCCTGGGATATCATTTTTAATTTATTAAAATAGGGCAACTTGGAAACCTTTGCTGAGTCGCCTGTCTATCAATTACGGGAAAAAAATGGAAAAGATCTGCAACAGCATATCATATGCATTTCGAATATTATGCATGATGTCATTCCTTATGTTATTTTCACTTCCGGGCAACACACGGGAAACAGAACCTGAATCATCAGAAAACAAGGATACAGACAAGAAAGGCAATAACTTTGAGCTGTTTGCCGAATACGGCATTGAATATACAGATAATGTCTTTCAACTCGATTCAGGGCAGCTCTGGAGACTGGAAAAAAATGAACAGCTGGACAGGACCGGCGGTCGTTTTGAAGACATGGAGTCCGGATCAGATATTATTATTCAACCGTCCATGGGCCTGAAATATGAATCCGGAAGTCATCTGGGCGGCATGTTTATCCTGACAACATGGGTAAGATCCTATCATTATACGCAAAATGAAAGGTCAAGTTATCCTGAGGGCAGAATAAAATTAAAAAATACCTTCGGTAAAAAAAGCGCTGTTACTCTGGAAGGAACCTTTCTGTCGAGCTACTTCAGGAGAAATTATCTTTCCGGTGTATATGATGCCGATAGAAATGGCAATATTCCCAGGGAGGAGAGAATCTATTCCCCGGCCATTTATGATGAATACGAGGGAACCGTCAGCTATGAATATGAGATAATAAATAATAAGGACAACGAAATATCCGGGCTGGATATTCAGCCCTTTGCCGGCATCATTTCCCGTGCATATAATTCGACCTTCAGCAACCGGGATCAGGATATATCCTTT
>JAFGIC010000509.1 GCA_016929815.1 Deltaproteobacteria bacterium | reverse complement strand
CGGCTATGACAGTGCTGCTCTCTCTTTCAAGTTCAAAGGTGGGCCTCCCTTCAAGGTCAAAGTCCCTGATCCTGCTGTCCTCGGATATTATCCCCACAAGGTCAAGTTTATACTCGGCAGCCGCCTTTTCCAGCGCCTCTTTCTCAGCCTCCTTGGCCTGATTTATGACAAAGCACTTTTTCCCTATCCGCAGCCCCAGCTCATCGGTCAGCTCTGCAATCCTTGCCGCTGTAATGATGCCCCTTCTCGATGAATCCGATACAATAAGAAGGATATCTACATCCTTGGTAGTAAGGCGGCTGATATGCTCCATGCCCGCCTCATTGTCCATCACAATATAGGGATAATTATCTGTAAGCTTATCCAGATACTGGATAAGCAGATTATTGGCCGCACAGTAGCACCCGGACCCCTCTGGCCTTCCCATAACAATGAGGTCAAAGCCTTCGGCCTCCACAACAGACTGCTCCAGCTTCATCTCCATAAATATATCCTTGGTCATACCGGTGGCGACACCCTTCTTCATATCCTCCCTTGCATTGCCCAGGGTGTCCGCCACCTCAAGCCCCAGGACCTCGTTAAGGTTGGCGTTCGCATCCGCATCAACTGCAAGCACAGGGGTCTTTCCCTTTTCTACCAGATATCTTATTAAAAGGCCCGCGATGGTGGTCTTACCTGTCCCCCCCTTCCCGGCCAAGCCTATGGTAAATGACATAAAATTCTCCAAAATAAAAAATTTACCTTAATGATCATATCCTGCATCTTCTAATCTCAGGATGCCCGGCGCCTGAATATCCAGATTAACCTTAAGGTATTTTTTTATATACAGATTTAATTACCCCATGTCCATTGAAAAATCTCCTTGACACCCATAATCACTGCCCCTATTGTTATGTATCGTGAATCAATGAGACTATTTCCGATATGACACAAAACTTTATTAAATTTGACAGGGAGCCGACATGAAAAAAAAGATAATTGTAATCGGGGGTTCGGCCGCCGGACCCAAGATAGCCGCCAGAGCCCGCAGGATGGACGAATTTACGGATATAACTATCTTTCAGAAGGCTAATGACCTATCTATGGCCTCATGCGGATATCCCTATTATGTAGGGGGATTTTTTGATGACCGTAATAAATTAATCTGCACCCCTACAGGGGTCATTCGTGACCCCGGATTCTATTGGAACGCAAAGGCAATTGTGGTTAAAAACAACACGGAAGTGACAAGGATTGTCAGGGGCGAAAAACTCGTTGAATTCAAGAATAATCTGACCGGTGAAACAGGAACGGCGGAATATGACAAACTCGTGATTGCAACCGGGGCATCGGCCAACATGCCGCCCGTCAAAGGGATTGAACTGAATGGGGTTACAACCCTGCAGTCAATGCAGGATGCGGATTATCTTCGTAAGATAAGGGATGAAGGAAAGATAAAAAAGGCCGTTGTGATCGGCGGCGGACTGATCGGCATTGAGACGCTTGAGGCACTGCATCTTGCTGGAATTGATATTACACTGATAGAACTCCTCCCTCAATTGCTGACCTTCCTTGACTGGGATATGGCAAAACTGATAGAAAACTACCTGAAGACAAAAACCAATGTCATCACCAAAAATGGCGTAGGGGAGTTTATAGGTGAAAAGGGACACATCACAGGCATCAAACTTGAAAACGGCGATGAACTGCCCTGTGAACTGGCGGTTGTGGCGATAGGCGTGCGCCCGAACGTATCCCTGGCAAAAGAGGCGGGAATAGAAATCGGACCGCTGGGCGGGATAAAGGTGAATGAGTTTATGCAGACCAGCGACCCCGATATCTACGCGGCCGGCGATTGCTGCGAGATCCGAAATCTTGTTACCGGCAAAAACGTCCTGGCGCCCTATGGCGACCTGGCAAACCTGGAAGGAAGGGCAGCCGGAGAGAATGTGATTATTGGAAACAGGGCATCCTTTCCCGGGACAATCCAGACAGGGATCTGCAAGCTTTTTGATTATTCCGTCGGGATTACAGGGCTTTCCGAAACAAAGGCAAAGGAAAACGGATTTGACTTTGAAAGGGCCGTAAATGCGAGTATGGACAAGCCGGGTTTCATGGACGGAAAGCTGTTGATTACAAAGCTTATCGCGGAAAAATCGAACGGCAGGATACTGGGCGCCCAATGTCTGGGACCCGGCGATGTCAGCAAGCAGATCGCTATATGGGCCACGGCAATAAAAGGCGGATTAACAGTCGATGACATGATTAACGGCGACCTGCCCTATGCTCCTCCCTTTTCTCTTGCAATCGACCACAGCATTGCATGCGCGCATATCCTCCAAAATAAGACAAGGGGATTTTTCCAAGGGATATCCGCCCTGGAGCTGAAAGAAAAGATCAACCGCGGCGATGACATGTTCCTCATTGATACAAGGGGGCCGGACGAATATGAGGAGACAAGACTCGGCATCGGCGAACACCTGATCCCATTAGGCCTGCTGCGTAAAAGGCTCAATGAACTGCCTGAGGACAAAGACAAGGAAATAATAACATTCTGCAAGATATCCCTGCGCGGATATGAAGCGGCAGTGATGCTCAAGGCCTTCGGATTTAATAATGTCAAGGTCCTTGAAGGTGGTATTGCAGCCTGGCTGTTTGTAAAAGAAAAATAGAAATCTCCTAATCGGCCACAGCAATCGCATCTATCTCTATCAGTTGCCCCTGCTCGGAACCTGCAAGGCTTGCAACACCCACGAGTGTGTCCGCCGGCCTGTTAAAAGGGGTCAGGGCCTCAAGGAAGGATTTTGTCTCAAAAAAATCCTTCATGACGCTGCTTACCACATAGGTTGTAGTCTTGACCACATTCTCGGGTCTTGTCCCCGCAGCCTCCAGCGTGGCGATAAGGTTTTTTACCGTCTGCCTTGTCTGCTCAAGTATGTCCCCCTTGTAAATTACATTACCGTCAATGTCGCATGAAAGGACCCCGGCTACAAATATCAGGCTCCCTGTTGATTTGACCTTTACCGCGCTCCCATAGGGCGCTGCCGGTTTTGCGACATTTTTCGGCGTTATAATCTCTTTTTCCATTATAATCCCTTTTACTCATTTTTCATCTGCCGCCAGGAGCTCTGCACCATATCCCGCATGATTACAGTCAGTCCTCGCCACTCATCAGGAGGATATCTATTTAAGGCCTGCATGATTCGTTGGTGTATTTTATGCCTTGAAGGCTGCCTGAGACGTATGATTAAAATCCCATGATGAGGTTCATTGCGCTGATTGGAAAACCCTTTGTCAGTTGTAATTAAAAGCCTCTTTTCTCGCTGTGCCATCCGCCATAATTCATTATCGGTTATCCCCTGATCGGGAGTGCCACGAATATCTTTAACATCAAATCCTTTTGAACGCAGTTCCATTATGGTCATTAACGGGATATTTTCATCCGCGAATATCTTCATACAGAGCCTGTTAATTTATCCTATCACTTCAATAGGTGTAAGCTGTTCTTCAGCAAGTGAAGCTGCATACTCAAGGCAGGCATTAATATCTTCAATCTTTAAGGTCGGATAATCCTTGATGATCTCTTCGGCCTTATCCCCGCTTGCAAGCATGTGGATGATTTGATGAACGGGTATCCTTGTTCCCTTAACACAGGCTTGGCCGTGACATATCTCAGGGTCAATATAGATGTATTTATTCATATGGACCTCCGTTTATAAGTTTCCCGTACAAATGACTTACGAAACTGCTTATATTTTTATCATTTTTCACAAGAAAAGGAAATGATAATTAACCAAGGTCTCTAAAAATAACCTTTGCCTCAGCCAGGGCGTCAATGGCCGACTGCTTTTGGATGCTCATCTTTGCCCTGTTTCCATCCAGGAACTGCACCTTAAGCCTCCGCTTCTCCGCCAGTCTTACAAGCTCTCCGGGTTTTACCATGGTCCTGCCGGAAAAGGTGAGAACAAGCGACGCCCTGCTTGCATCCAGCCTTGTTATCCCTTTCTTTTTCATCTCGATCCTTGTCTCCATCACGCTGAAGAGGTTCAGCACCTCGGGCCTTGGAGGGCCGAAGCGGTCCCTCATCTCCTCCTTCATTATCTCCAGGTCTTCCTGGTCATTAATCCCTGACAGCCTTCTGTAGATGTTCAGGCGCACGTCTATATCGGACATGTATTCCGCAGGGATATAGGCCGGGATGTCAACATTGATCTCAGGATTGATCTCCTCGTGATGTTCTTCACCCTTGAGTTCGGCGATGGCCTCCTCCGTGAGTTTCAGGTATAACTCATAGCCTATGGCCGAGATATGTCCTGTCTGGCTGAATCCCAGTATGTTGCCCCCGCCCCTTATCTTGAGATCATGCATGGCAAGGTGTATGCCGGCGCCCAGCTGTGTGAAATCCATCAATGCCTTGAGCCTCTTCTCCGCCTGCCTGGTCATCATGGCGTCCTTTGAGACCAGGAGATAAGCATAGGCGTTCTCCGACGACCTTCCCACCCTTCCCCTGAGCTGGTATATCTGTGAGAGGCCGAAGTTGTCCGCCTCGTTGATTATGATCGTGTTGGTGGAAGGTATGTCAAGCCCCGATTCAATTATTGTGGTGCATACAAGGACATCTGTCTCCCTTTTAAGAAACCTCATCATGGTGTCTTCCAAGTCATCCCCGTGCATCTGCCCATGGGCAACGGCAAACCTCGCCCTGGGCACAAGCCTCCTCAGCCTTTCCGCTATTGTCTCAATGGTCCTCACCCGGTTATGGACAAAAAAGACCTGCCCTCCCCTCTCCAACTCCTTCTCAATGGCGTCCCTGACGGTAGCCTCGTCATAGGGAGTCAGGTAGGTCTGGATGGCAAGCCTGTCCTCGGGCGGCGTCT
>JAFGIC010000508.1 GCA_016929815.1 Deltaproteobacteria bacterium | reverse complement strand
GATTGTAACGCTTACAAACGGCACAGTCTGGACCGTCACTGGTACCAGTTATCTAACAAGCCTGACGATTGATAACGCGGCTATTGCCGCCCCTGAAGGAAGCAGTGTAGAGATGACGGTGAACGGCGCTAAAAAGGAGATTAAACCCGGTCAGACCTATATCGGCGATATCGTTATCACGCTAAGCAAGATTTCCGGATAAACCTTTATCGTGAAATAATTTTAAAGGGATCTGATTGGAGAACGGAAACAAACCTGATCATGGACCGGCGGGCATGTCCGGGAAAAAGACCACCCACTATGTCCTGATCCGCGGTCCTTCCTACAGCTCTCTGGGATTTGAGGCCCGTGAGGAGATCCGGACAGGCATAAGGGAGAGGCTGGAGGCAGGGGGCATCCGCTTTCTGGAATATCCGTGGGTATGGGATGAGGAGGACCGTTGTCTTCTGCTTGTGGGCCAATATGAGAAAAAGGAAGACGCCTTCTGGTGGATCAAGGCCCTGGAGTCCATGGGCTTTGAGATCTGCATCCGCACCAGCCTGCCGGGGGGAGATCCGACAGAATAAAATTAATTCATTCATTATGAACATTGAGCTTTCAGGCACGCGGGCATGCCCGGTGCCTGGAAAAAATATGGAGAAGACAAAATAGGCCATTTATTTTTTGGCTTACATAATTTCAACAATATCTTGTATTAAGAACCGCGATAAAGGCATCTGAAAAATAAATCACGGGCATCTTTTTAGAGACCGGGATTCTTTTATCGCTTATCTCGGTAAAATCCGGGAATGCATGTTTCCTGTCTTTGATTTATTGAGTTGTTTTAACCATATTATAAATCTTTTACTTAGGAGGAAGGGATGTCGGGCAAAAACAAAGCAGGGTTAATTTCGATTTTATTTGTGTTTGTATTAATCGCCTTAATCGTAATTTTAAATTCACAGCTTTCGTCAACAGTACAGGCCGCAGATACAAAGGATGACGGCAAATTCTATCCGGGCGTTTATTCCGAAGCTGAAAAGGAGATGCTTGCTAAAGTTCAGAATACCGGAGGGACATTCGGCTCGGCGCCGCAGGTCTCCACTGACGCCTTCATGGCAATGACCGCAGATAAAAAGGAGATGCTTCAATATGCCAATGCCTTTGATTACTGGAATCCCCTTTTCAAAAATGAAGAGTACGCCAAGAAGACCAAGTACGGCAGCATAATAGCAGTGCCATTTTTTAAGGAGGCCGGCGCCATGTTCCCCACCCTCGGGCCTAATGAGAAGATCGGCTCATGGGGCGGGACAAATGACGGGGGGTACATGGAATTCTTTCTCCCCATAAAACCGGGAGACACCTTCACGTCAAAGTCCGATCCGCCCACAGTGACGGATATCACCCCTGAAGAAGGCAGCACAACCAGGACCTTTGAGGTAAGGGGAAGCGGCTCCCTCTACAACCAGAACAGCGAACTGGTCATAAAGGGTGAGATGATAGGCAGGAACAGCTTCAGAAAGGCCGGGGCATCCGGAGGTTTCGGTCCCGGCGGTTCGGGATCTTCCGGGGGACAGGGCGCCCCTGGTGGTCAGGGCGGCGGTCAGGGTGGCGCCCCTGCCGCCGGAGGTCAAGGCGGCCCTGCGGCGGGTGGCCAGGGCGGCCCGGGCGGTATGGGGATGTCCAACAGACATAAATTTACCGATGACGACTATGAAAAGATACATGAGATCGAGGACGCCGAGGTTGTACGGGGCGCAGATACGCTTTACTGGGAAGATGTAAAGGTTGGAGACAGACCGACATGGGCGATAGTCGGGCCTACCACCACCATGGATATGATAAGGTGTTTCGGGTCACAGATAATAAGCAACCCTCCCATGAGGGAGCAGCTTAAGAACAAAGACAGGCTGCCTGGACTGAGCCAGGATGCCTATGGGGTATATCATCTCATGGAGGAAGGGCATTTCGGGGATTCCGGCACGGCAGGACGCATGCCTATCTATTACATGGCATTCGGACGGAACCACATGGTGCGCCTTGTAACGAACTATATAGGCGACGAAGGCTGGCTCAGGAAGTTTGAATGGCGTAATGAAACATCCGCGAAAGAATACCTCGACCAGGTCCCTGAGCTGAAGGGCAAGAGCCTGAACGCCCACGGCACCGTCGGCAGCGTCCTCATTGCCAAGGCCTATGTGACAAAGAAATATATAGATGAAAGCGACAAAAGCCATAGGATTGAGATGATTGTCTGGACCGAGGAGAATTTCGAGGGCGACCTCTGCCAGGCGGCAAAGGTTACGGCCATCCTGCCTTCAAAGGATGAAGTAAAAAAGAAATAGAAGGAAATAAAAATCATGGGGATATGCGTTTCTATGGCATGATGATTGCAGGAATATAAAGACAGGATATGGAGTCCCCCTCCTTACTTCATTCCTAATCTCTTGAAAGATCCTGTTAAGCCATTCTTAACAGGGTCTTTCATTTTTTAACGGGAACTATTCGAAATTACTGGATTCCCGCCTCCGCGGGAATGACGAAATAACAACCTTTACAACATGCTGCAACGGTCTCCATTTAAACCCTTGGTGATATTCCGACCATGGATATACAGATATTTATCGTAAATATTTTGACACTCTCGTCAAAAAGCCATACATTACGTTAAGGTCATTTATCCTTTTCGTGTCATTTCAGTAAGCGCCTTTTCAAGCCTGGCAGCCTCCTCCAGGATAATATTTACGTATCTGCCTGTTTCAGAAGATGGATCAAGTGATGCGGACAATTTCCTCGCAAAGCCGCCTACTGCCATAAGAGGGTTGCGGATCTCATGGGCAACCGCCTGAAGGGTGTGTGTCACTAATTCGCCGCCTTCCGCTTTGTGCAGGGTATCAAAAGACGGCGGTTGCTTCTCCTCCGACAACCTGTCCGAAATGCGGCTTAAGGCATCATTTGCATTTCCCATTATCGTCAGGAGATCCTTTTCCCTGTCAAGCTCCACACGGAGATTCCTGCCGATCTCTTCAACCTGATCAAATGTCCTGATCACTATATCATTCAGGACATCCTGATTAAGGCCGAGATATCCTCCGGCATCCCTGTAAATGTTGTGAAATTCCCCGGTCCCATGAAGAAGTATTTCGGACAGGGACCCCGCAAGGGCGCATACCTTAACAAGTTTAGGGAGGCCTTTTTCAATCAGGGCCGCCCTCGGATAAAACCTCTGGCACGCAATGATGTTTGCCGGGAAGTTCCAGTATGTTAAGGCAGCAGCGCCTACTTCCCTGTGGTCAAGCCCGTATCTCACCTTTTCCCACAATAGGAGATTTTTCAGGGGTTCCGGGTCAATCTTGACAGACTCATCCTTGCCCTTGATGAAGATGTCAAAAAAGATCAGGATGCCTATCTCCATAAGGAGTCCGGAGATAAATGCCTCTTCAGAATCCACATCCTTAAGATATTCGGCAATGGATTTTGCGATTATCGCACGATAAAGAGATGTGCGCCAGAACATTTCATAATCAAGAGGCCCTATCTTTCCCATCGGGAAGCTGTCCCTGAGCGAAATTGAGAGCGCCATTATCCTAAGCCTTTGAAGCCCGATCATCATCACAGCATGATGCAGGGTTGTGGCAGGCTGTAGGGATGCAAAAAAGGCACTGTTTGCAAGCCTTAAAAGGCGCAGCGCCAGCGGCGGGTCTTTCTCAATGATATTAACAAGGTCATCAACAGAGGCCCTGTCATCTGATGCCATCTCAATGAGCCTGATGGCAACCGGGGAAAGACCCGGCAGGGAATAACCCGATTCCAGGCGTTTTAATAATTCAGAGGAGTTTGTATTT
>JAFGIC010000507.1 GCA_016929815.1 Deltaproteobacteria bacterium | reverse complement strand
CTAATATCAGGCATGGAAATTGCTTTTCTATTTTTGGACCCAAACCTAATCAGGGAGGAGTAAAATGAAAAATACAATAAAAATATTTATATTGGCTGTCTTCTTTTTGACATCAGCATACCCGGCCTATGCATGTGTTACAACACTTAAGTGGGATACACCTACTACCGGCGGCGCCCCCACAGGCTATAATATTTATTATGGCACAGCATCAGGGACTGTGAAGGCAAATTATCCTAATAAAGTGGATGCCGGAAATGTAACCCAATACTCGTTGAAAAATTTCTCATTTACGGCTAACACCACATATTATTTTCGTATTTCTGCATATAACAGTATAGGGGAAAGCGAGCAACTCTCAAATGAGATCTCATATTATTCAGACGGAATTGCGCCTTCTATCGTCATTACATCTCCTACCAGCAGCAGCACATATACGACAAACTCGGGAACGATCACAATATCAGGAACAGCCGGCGATAATGATGAGGTTTCGACAGTCATCTGGATGTTAAGCAGTTCATCATCAAGCGGCACTGCCTCCGGGACCACCTCATGGTCCGTTTCAAATATCCCGCTTGTGCCGGGAAATAATGCCTTTACAGTGACTGCAACAGACTGCAGCGGCAAAACGGCCACTGACACCTTGACAATAACCTATGCTGTTGAAGAAACCACGACCCCTGAAGAAACCGTCATTGAGACTGACACCCAGGCACCTGCTATTGCCGTTGTCTCTCCTGCCAGCAGCGGGACGTATGCGACAACCTCCGGCACGGTCAGTCTTTCCGGAACCGCCGGCGATAACGTTGGTGTATCAACGGTCACCTGGGCGAATGCCGCAAATCAGACAAGCGGCACTGCCTCCGGGACTACATCATGGTCCATTTCCCAGATTTCTCTTCAGGAAGGGACAAATACCATTGCGGTGGCAGCGACAGACAGCGCTGGCAACACATCTTCTGCAATTATAACAGTAACATATACGGCAGAAGAACCGGCAGCGCCCATAGAAGAAGAACCGGTTGTAAAAAGTGTTTCCGTGGATAATACCGATCCTGCAGTAACTATAACCTCTCCTACAAGCGGAAGATATTTCAGGATAAGATCCTCAGCTGTTAATCTGGCCGGCAGTGCATCCGATAATGTCGGAGTCACAACAGTAATATGGGCAAACAAAGCAACCGGGGCCGCAGGGACAGCAACAGGAACTGCGACCTGGTCAATACCCGGAATTGAACTGTCTATAGGGAGAAATATAATCACCATTACTGCATACGATGAGGCAGGGAACAGTTCATCAGATCAGATCCTGGTAACACGACGGCGTTAACAGGTCCCAACTAAAATGCCGTCCCCCTTCATTGCGCGGGACGGCATTTCTTTATGCACACCGGATATTAATATCCCTTTTCTTCAATAATATTCCATTCCTGTTTACAGCCGGCATAAATTATTGACTGTATGTCACAATCTCTGTTAGAAAGGACACAAATATTCTTAAACCGGTCCAGGTTCAATGCCGGTCTTCTGAAAATATAAAGGAGGTTTATCCTATTGGAAATTAGCGCCATAAAAGGATTTAAGGACATACTTCCCCGTGAAACAGCACTCTGGCAATGGGTGGAGGCCGAGGCAAGAGGTGTCTTTAACGCCTTCGGGTTCAAGGAAATACGGACCCCACTGCTGGAAAAGACCGAACTCTTCAGCCGAAGCATAGGTCAGGACACGGATATAGTGTCAAAAGAGATGTACACACTTACAGACAGTAAGGGGGAGGGCATTACCCTGCGGCCTGAGGCTACTTCTTCGGTTGTAAGGGCCTATATACAAAACAGGCTATACCAGGATAATCCCGTACAGAAACTCTATTCCATCGGCCCTATGTTCAGACATGAAAGGCCCCAGAAGGGCAGGTTCCGTCAGTTCCATCAGATAAATGCCGAGCTGTTCGGAGATCCTGGGCCTGCCAGCGATGCCGATATAATAATCATGATCATGCACCTTTTTAATGTACTGGGGCTTAATGATGTTGTCCTTAATATAAACTCCCTCGGCTGTCCCGTCTGCAGGACCGTCTTCAGGGATAAGCTCAGGGCCTTTCTTTCCGAGAGATCAGGCCGCCTGTGCGAGGACTGCCGAAGGAGGGCGGAGTACAATCCCCTTAGGGTCTTTGACTGCAAGGTGGAATCATGCAAAGAGATAGTTTCAGACGCGCCGTCCATACTTGACTTTATTTGCGATGACTGCGCCAGGCACTTTTCCCTCCTCAGAGAATATCTTGATAACTCGGGGATAAGATATGTCATAAATCACAGGCTTGTCAGGGGCCTTGATTACTACTCAAGGACCACTTTTGAGATACAGACGGACAGGCTGGGCGCCCAGAACGCGGTCGCCGGCGGCGGACGTTATGACGGCCTTATTAAACAGCTTGAAGGGCCTGATTATCCTGCCATAGGATTCGGAATCGGATTCGAGAGACTCGTGGCATTGATAGAGGACTCAATCAAAAAGGATTACAACAGGCCGGAGATCTTCATGGCCGGGCTGGGCGCAGATGCCGAAAAAAAGGTATTCGGCTGGGTTACAGAACTCAGGAGATCGGGGATATCGGCAGAGATGGAATACGGCTCAAAGGGACTCAAGGCCCAGATGAAGAAGGCCGACCGTATCGGCGCAAAAAGGGCTCTTATCGTAGGAGAGGACGAGCTTGTATCAGGCAAAGGAATATTAAGGGACATGGATACAAAGGACCAGAAGGAGATCGGGCTGGACAACCTTGTTCAAGGGATAATAAATATCATAAAAAATGGCACAGGGCACAGGGAATAGAAATTTGAAATTTCAAATTTGAGATCTGAAATTATTTTTGCCCTGTAACCTGTGCCTACTGCCCGCCATAGCTTGAAGAGTAAAGGAGGGTGAGCCTGGCGCCATTCGATAACATAAACCGGAGCGCAATTTCTTTTAAAAACAAATAACGAGAGATAACATCAAATGAGCACTAACATCGACACACTGGAAAACTGGGAACGCACCCATGACTGCGGCAGCCTAAGTGCGAATAACGCCGGCACAGAGGTGCTCTTAATGGGATGGGTCAACGGCAGACGTGACCTGGGAAGCCTAATATTTATTGATCTCAGGGACAGGGGCGGCATTACTCAGATAGTATTTGATCCCAAGGTCAGCGTGGTTACCCATGAAAAGGCGCATGTACTAAGAAACGAATGGGTAATCGCCATTAAGGGGAAGGTTTCGCCGAGGCTTAAGGGACAGGAGAATCCCAAAATGCCCACCGGAGACATAGAGGTCTTTGTGACGGACCTGAAGATCCTTAACAGGACCGAGGTACCTCCCTTTCAGGTTGACGGCGCTGTTGACGCCTCAGAGACCCTGAGGCTAAAGTATCGCTACCTGGAATTGCGCAGGCCGAGACTTTTTGAAAATTTCAGGAAACGCCATCAGGTTGTCTCCTCAATAAGGGAATGCCTCAATAGGAACGGTTTTCTCGAGGTGGAGACGCCCTTTCTGACCAAGAGCACCCCGGAGGGCGCAAGGGATTACCTGGTGCCCAGCAGGGTAAACAAGGGAACTTTTTACGCCCTTCCCCAATCGCCCCAGCTCTTCAAGCAGATACTGATGGTCGCGGGATTTGACAGGTATTACCAAGTCGCAAGATGCTTCAGGGACGAAGACTTGAGGGCGGACCGCCAGCCAGAATTCACCCAGATCGACCTGGAGATGTCCTTTACCGGGGAAGAAGGGGTAATGGCGATATTCGAAGAGATGATGAAAGACCTTTTCAAGACTGTGCTGGGCAAAGAAATTGCGATCCCTATCCCCAGGATGGAATACACCGAGGCCATGGACCGCTTCGGGTGCGACAGGCCCGACATGCGCTTCGGCATGGAGCTTAAAGACATCTCCGGCATTGCCGCAAGATCGGATTTCAATGTCTTCAGACAGGCCTTGGAAACCGGCGGTTGTGTAAAGGCCATCAAGGTTGAAAATGCTGCCGCTGATTTCTCGCGAAAGATCCTGGACGAACTCTCCAGGTTCGTTTCAGACCTTGGCGCAAAGGGCCTGGCATGGATCAAGATCACGGATAACGAATGGCAGTCGCCCATAGCAAAATTCTTTAATCAGGAAAACATTAGCGGCCTCAACAAGATCATGGACGCCCGTCCCGGCGACCTGCTGCTGATTGTCGCGGATAAAATAAAGGTGGCCAACCAGGCCCTGGGCATGCTGAGGCTTGAGGTGGCCAAGAGGCTCGGCATCATCGAGAAGGATGCCCTTTCATTCCTCTGGGTTACCAGGTTTCCACTTCTGGAATATGATGAAAATGAAGGCAGGCTCCAGGCAGTTCATCACCCCTTTACAGCCCCCTTAATCGAAGACCTTCATCTTTTAAAGGACTCTCCCGAGAAAGTCAGGGCCAGGGCCTATGACCTTGTGCTCAACGGCGTCGAGATAGGCGGAGGGAGTGTCAGGATACATGACATGTCACTGCAGGATGAGATCTTCAAGATACTGGGCATAACCAGGGAGGCCGCTGACAGGAAATTTGGGTTCTTTCTGGAGGCCCTGAAATACGGTGCGCCCCCTCATGCCGGAATGGCAATCGGCCTTGACCGCCTCGTTGCGATCATGGTTGGCGCGGAATCCCTGAGGGAGGTAATCGCCTTCCCTAAGACATCGAGCGCCTCATGCCTGATGAGCGATGCCCCATCAATTGTTGAAGAGTCTCAATTGAAGGAACTCGGGATCGGTTTGCTGTCGGAATAAAGGCAAAGGGCATTATGCAACCATTGGTTGCATAATGCCCTTTCCTGTGACTGCTAATCCTCTACCTTAAGCGTCAGGAATATGGATCCTTCCCCGCTTTTTACCTTAAACACAATTATATCTCCAGTCTTGTAACTTCCGATCTTTCTGTTAAACTGGTTTAAATCGTTTATCTTCTCATTGTCCATTTCAACAATAACCATACCGGCTGAAAGGCCTGCCTCGGAAGCCGGGGAATTATTCTGAACCTCAAGGATCATTACACCGGACTTATCAGTCAGGCTATATTGTCTGGCCCTCTCGGACGTGATCTCTCCTACTGAAAAGCCCAGCTGGTTAAGCTGATTCTCATTCCTGTTACCCCTGCCCTGGAACTGATTGTAATTTTGTGTATCTTCAGCATCTTCATCATCCTGAAGCTCTCCTACCTTTAAATCAAAGACCTTCTTTTCCCCTTTTCGAAGGACATCGACCTTGACAACCTTGTCCACAGGGGTTGATGAGACAATAAGACGGAGTTCGGTGCTGTCCTTAACCTCCTTGCCGTCAAAGGTTATGATAACATCCCTTGATTTTAATCCTGCCTTATCAGCAGGCCCGCCTTCGGTCACATCGGTAACAAGGGCGCCCTTGGTATCCTTAAGGCTCAGACCCATAGATTCATTAAGCTCGGATGTGATATCCTGGATATATACACCCATATATCCCCTGACAACCTTGCCCTTTTTCAACTGCGGAAGAAGGGTCTTTGCCATATTGATTGGGATGGCGAAACCGATCCCTATGCTCCCGCCCGTCTGGGAATATATGCTGGAATTGATGCCTATTACCTCTCCGTTTGTGTTCATCAGTGGTCCGCCGCTGTTCCCCTGATTTATTGCCGCGTCTGTCTGTATGTAATCTTCATAGGAAGCGGTCCCAAGGGATCTTCTGTATTTCGCGCTTACTATGCCTGCCGTAACAGTATTATCAAGGCCAAATGGATTTCCGATAGCCACTACCCAGTCGCCCACTTCCAGTTTGTCCGAGTCTCCCAGTGTAAGGGGTTTCAGATCCTTGGCATCCTCGATCTTGATAAGGGCCAGATCCGTCTTGGAATCCGTGCCTATGACCTTGGCCTCGTACTCCTTATTACCCGAAAGTGTGACCGTTATCTTATCCGCCCCTTCAACAACGTGATTATTTGTGAGGATGTGCCCTTCCTTATCTATTATAAAACCTGTTCCAAGCCCCTGCTGTGTGTAGTCATATTCCTCCGGCATCTGATCTCCGTAAAAACGCCTGAAAAACTCGAAGGGATCACTGTACCCGAATGGTGAATTCTCCCCGAAGGGTGTAGAAAACTGTGTCGTCACCTTTGTTGTCTTCTCCACTGCAACGTGTACAACCGCCGGACTGGCCTGTTTTACCAGTTCAGCAAATGACCCAGGCACAGCGGAGGCTGCGAGGCATTGATCAGCGCCCTGGTATGCTGAAGGTAAGACAATGACTGCCGAAAGCAACGCAAAAACCATGATAAATGATTTAAAAATGATAGAGTGTCTATTGTTTTTTATAATGGATTTTATCTTCATAAGATCCTCCTTATTTTATTACCCTGACGTCTGAACCTGTGTCATGGCGTCTTAGTTCTTTGGCTTACGTCTTTTTAGACAATACGTGGAAGCAAAGGTTCCATAAAATATTATATCGCCTATTTTGCCGTCTAGTCTATTGAATTGATATCTAATCTTTCCTTTCTAAAAGTCTTCTTCTGATCATATCAAAGGCATATAGCGCGGTAACATTCCTGATCCTGTTTCTGCTCCCCCAGAGATTGAGCTCCTTGCACTCGGTCGATTCCCTGCAATCCAGTGCTATATACACAAGCCCCACGGGCTTTTCAGGCGAGCCGCCGTCAGGGCCGGCAATTCCTGTCACCGACAGTCCGAGATCGGTCTCTGAGATGTTCCTGACACCCTTTGCCATCTCTATCGCCGTTTCCCTGCTGACGGCCCCGAACCTTTCAAGAGTTCTCTTTTTCACGTGAAGATCTTCTATCTTTGCCTGGTTGCTGTATGAGATGATCCCGCGGTTGAATACCCTGGAGATCCCCGGCGTCTCAGTAAGCCTTGCAGATATGAGCCCGCCCGTGCATGATTCGGCAATCGCTATTGAGGTGTTTGTCTCAAGGAGCATCTCCGAGACCACCTCATCCAAGCCCTTGTTATTGGAGCTGTACACCTTGACGCCCAGTCTTTTCTTTATCTCTTCCTCGATCGGTGCGATGAGATCCTTGGAGCCGCCGTCCTTCGGGTATCTTGCCGTTATCCTGAGCGCCAATTCTCCCTCCTTTGCATAGGGCGCTATTGTCGGATTAGATTGATTTTCTATCAGATCCTTGATCGCATCCTCCATGGAGGACTCGCCTATCCCGAAAATCCTCAGGAATCGCGAGACTATCCTTGAATCCGATCTCTCCGATAGAAAGGGTATAACACCCTCTTCAAACATAACCTTCATCTCCGACGGGGGTCCAGGAAGCATTATTACGATTTTTCCCTTTTCTTCCATTATACAGCCTGGGGCGGTCCCGTTATTGTTCCTGAGGACAATAGCCCCGTCCGGCATATTTGCCTGTTTGAGATTGTTTTCAGTCATAGGCCTTTTCAGACTATTAAAAAAGGCCTTGAGTCTGTCAAGGCTCTCCTGATGGGTAATAAGTCTGCGATCAAATAACTCGGCAATGGTCTCCTTGGTGAGGTCATCCTTTGTGGGGCCGAGCCCGCCGGTTGTGATTAAAAGGTCGGAGCGGGAAATCGCAAGGCGCAGGACATCCCTGAGCCTCTCACGATTATCCCCTACAACGCTGTGATAATACACACCGATCCCCACGTCCGGCAGCCTAGCGGAAATATACTGGGCATTGGTATTGGCAATCTGCCCCATAAGGAGTTCGGTCCCCACGGCAAGTATCTCGGCCTTTGTGACCATGTTGTTATCCTGATTATAGTGTTTGATATTCGACTATCTGCGAATAGATATCTTTCACTACCTCTTCCTCAACACCCTGTTGTCCCCTACCCTTACGGTGATTTGTATGCGGTCAAAATATTCCATCAGCGGCACAGTGTATTTCCGTGATGCGCCTGTTATATCCTTGAACTGAGGCATGCTGATATCCGGATTTTCTTTTAAAAAGGAGACCAGCCTCTTTTCCAGATCATCAAGCGTATTGCGATGAAAATAAAGGTCTTCCTTTACCTTGACCAGTACTCCGTCCTTTACCAGGACATCAAGGACAGCGGCTGAATCCCTGGCGGGTAGCCGGTCTTTTAATTCTTTAAAATAGGGGGGTTGAATGCCGCCCTTAAGATAAATATCCTCTATCTCCTGCCGCGTTTTTTCCTGGTCGGCGGCAAAGGTCACCCTGTGCTCCTTTAGTCGCAGAAGCTCTTTATCCTGGACAATCGTGCCTTCATTTGTCATTTCCCCTACGATATAATTAAAAAGCCTCTGGTTGCCCGATCCGAAGCTTCTGGACCGCAGTTCCTCCTTCATAATGCCCGCCTTGAGCTGAAATTCATCATGATACCTGCTTATTATCGCGGTTATTTCACTCATGGCCTTCTTGATATACTCATTGTGAATAAAGACCCTGTTCTCCCTGTTATACTGGGTGGCCTTCCTTTGCGCCGACAGGATGTTTAAGGTCTCATCAAGCTTCTTCTCGCCTGAATCAGTCAAAAAGCGCAATTCGCCATAGTCCCTCCCTTGGTATTTCCCCATGCGCACGAATTCCTCTGTCCTCTCCATGAGACCACCTTTATTTAATGTCTCCAATTCCAGAAGGGCATCTCTTGAAAAACGTTTCTTTTTAAAAGGCAGGGGGTTGAGTATTCTGCCTCCACCTATCGTCCTGACAGGAGAATAGCTTCTTAATATAAAACGGTCTCCCGCAAGGACTGAGGTGAGCTGTTCGAGCCTTATCTGGGCAAAACAACTTTCACCCTGTTTCAATTCATCCCTGTCAAGAAGAATTATCGTACTTATGATTTCAGCGGTACCTGAATGAAAACGGCATTTAGACCTGTTTTTGAGTTTCTTCTGGGCGCTTGATAAAAGTTCAATCTCAACATCCATCATATGAGTTGCCCTGAGGGTATCCCTGGCAGCAAGGACATCGCCCCTTTCTATCTGTTCCTTTTCAATTCCCTGAATATTGATTGCCGTCCTCTGTCCTGACTTCACATGGTCGGTTTCGCGGTTATGGACCTGGATACCCCTAATCTTTGACGATATCCCCTGCGGATAAATCGTGATATCACTCCCGGTCTTTATGGTTCCCGATATAGTGGTGCCTGTTACAACGGTTCCGAAGCCCTTCATTGTAAAAACCCGGTCCACCGGGAGACGGAAAAAATTTCCCGTTTCCCTTTCAGGAACCTTATTAACAAGTTCATCAATAGTCTTAAGCAGGTTTTCTATTCCCTGTCCTGTTATAGAAGAAACCTCGATGACAGGGGCATTCTCAAGAAATGTGCCTGAAAAAAATTCCGTCAAATCCTCCCTGACAAGTTTCAGCCAGTCGTCATCCACCATATCGATTTTTGTCAGGACAACCAGACCGGCACTGACGCCAAGGAGTTTACAAATATCCAGGTGTTCCCTTGTCTGGGGCATAACGCCCTCATCCGCAGCGATTACCATCGCCACAATATCTATTCCCGTGGCTCCTGCTACCATGTTCTTTACAAACTTTTCATGGCCCGGCACATCAACAATGCCAAGCAACTGACCACTGGGCAGATTAAGGTAGGCGAAGCCTAGTTCTATGGTAATGCCGCGTTCTTTTTCTTCCTTCAAGCGGTCGGTGTCTATTCCTGTCAAAGCCTTGATAAGCGATGTCTTTCCGTGATCAATATGCCCTGCCGTGCCGAGGATTACCTGTTTCATTGCTGATAAACCCTATTATTATTGTAGAATGAATGGATCTTAACTAATGAATGATGCTAGGACTTTCCCAGCAATTGATAGAGAAGCTTCGTTGTCATGGATATGTTTGTGGCTGTGTTGAAGATAAAATTTCTGAACGTCTGTGAAAGATTATCGTATTCTGCCTGAAGCGCCCTGGTGTCAAGCCTGTCCACATTAATGGGATTTGACACCATGACCGACGCTGATCCCGGTTCGTGGCCGAAATCCATGAAAGGAATCTTCCCGAAGACATCATCTCTGTCTAATGACAAGAGCTTAAATTTTCCTCTCGAGCCCTTGCCGATAATATCTGCTGTCCCTTTTTGAATAATATAAAGATCAGTCTCCAAACGGGATTTATCCTGAAAGACCTTATTCTTTGTCAAACCGTTATCATGATCTTCGTTAACATATATCTGAACAATTTTTTCATTCAATATCCTCAGCCTTTTATCAAGGCTTAGCAGCACCTTCCTGAAATCTTCAGATAATAATGAATATTCGTGATACAGCGGCTCGGCATCTAAAATACACAGTCTGACATTTCCGTCAGCGGTTACTGTGGCATTTCGTTCATATTCCCCGAACAAGAGCGCTCTTATTGTACCTATGAAACAACCCTCGCCCAGCCTGGCAAGCGTAAGTTGTCCCCTCTTTGTCTCTTTTGTTACCCTTACAGTCCCTTCATAAACAACCCATAACCACTTCCCGTATTTGCCCTCCCTTACAATGGGGGCGCCGTCCTGATAAAACTCTTCCCTGATGACATAAATATAATCTACAAGGGGGCCTTTAATGGCATGGAGAAATTCCTTTTCAGACCGCTTCTTTTTTATTTCCTTCTGTTCTGAAACAGGCGGCCCTAATTTCTTGACTTCCCCATCATCAAGCATCCTCAGGGCGTCAAGGACAACCTCCATCCTGCTTTGATTTATAACTCGGTCAATCCCGGTCAGCGTCTCTTCATAAAATTCATAGCTCCCGTCTGTCCACCCGAAAAGAGAATAAACGGCCTCAATACCTTTCAGGTCACCATAGGATGCGTTTATCGGGTTTCCGTTTACGAAATAGATAACACCTGGATATTCCGTAAACTGGCTGCGAAGATTGAGTGTGCCAGTGCAGTTATTCCCGCCCAGCAATTGAAAAACATCGGCAAGAGACACGAAACGAAGGCTGCCGGAAAAGACTATATTATCTGTCATTGCATCCTGTTACCATATTCATGATAATTCCTCATGGATCTTTTTTATCGTAAGAGACAGACATTTCTTCAAGGTGTCGGCTACTCCTGACCCCTTAAGGGCACTCGCCTCAAAGGAAGGACATTTCAGCTTGGTATTCAATTCTTTTTCCATCAGTTCAACCGGCATAATAGGTATGCCCTGGTCCTTCAAATCCCTTTTATTGAACTGGATAACGAGCGGTATCTTGAATATGCTCATGTTTTGTTCCTTGAGGTTGTCCTGAAGATTTTTAAGAGACAACATATTCGCCTTTCTGCGTATCTCCAGGGAATCCGCAACAAAGACTATACCATCGACATTCTTAAGCACCATCTTT
The DNA here is from genome assembly GCA_016929815.1 of Deltaproteobacteria bacterium. Taxonomy (GTDB): domain Bacteria; phylum Desulfobacterota; class DSM-4660; order Desulfatiglandales; family HGW-15; genus JAFGIC01. The sequence goes on along the minus strand of JAFGIC010000507.1, from coordinate 426 downwards.
CTGGTGGAGTTGTATTTCGTTTGACCGGGCACGGTATATAACTGAACCTTTACATCATATCCCTTGACTTTCCCCAAACCTATGGGGAGAAAATCGAAGAACAGGGTCCTGTCACCCTTGGTATTGATGGACACCATGTCGCTGGTAATATACTTTTTCCCGGCCTTGTGAATATATTCCAGGTTGGTTGTTTTTCCTCCCCTTCCAGGCCCGTAATAAACAATCTTGCATTCAATAACTTTATCTTTTGCATTAATAGAGGCCATGTAATTATCCTTTTCTTTTACCCTGCATTTTATCTATCTTAAAATATACTTGGATATTATGCCTATGTGCTCAATGAAAAAAGTCCTTCTCATCTGCCGAATTCCTGATGAATAATGGTCTAAATCCTTTCAATAGTCAGATCAAATGCGTAATCTCCCT
>JAFGIC010000506.1 GCA_016929815.1 Deltaproteobacteria bacterium | reverse complement strand
GAAAGGCACTGAAGGAATTTTATGTAAAAAGCCCGGGGTCAGAGCTTCATTCTTCACAAAACCAAAAAACATGTAAGGGAGGTTGAGAATCAATCTTGATCAAATATCTTATAATCATATTTCTTGTTGCCCTTGGTCCGGCTTTTATTTTGAATGAAAAGTGGAACGTTGTAAACTTATAAACTTATTTGATAGAGGTTCGTAATTTCTCACCACCCAAAATTTAATTTCATCTAAAATAAGCAACCCAAAAGTATCCCATTAGAACGCAAAGAGTCTTTGCAGGACTGAAAAGACTTTTAACTGGGTGTCTGGTCTGATAGTGCCAAGATTTTTTATGAGTCGTGTTTTATCTATTGTCCGTATCTGATCTAAAACGATCTGTCCTTTTTTATTTTTGAAATGACATGCAACCCTGGTGGGGTAATCTCTCCCTGCTGTGGTCATTGGGGCGACGATAACAGTATGAATGTGCCTGTTCAGTTCATCCGGTGAAATGATCAAACAAGGTCGTGTCTTTTTGATCTCTGATCCGACAGTAGGATCGAGATTTACCAGACATACATCGAAACGTTTTATTTCCATTGCCATTCTTCTTCGTCCCAGGAGTGTGAAATGACTTCGTTTCCATCCAGTAAATCATCATCTTTATTCTGAGACATTGCCTTGAAGGCATTATCCCATCCTTCCCTCGGTCTTAAGATTGGCCTAATAATAATCTGGGATTTTTCCACTTCCAGCTCAACATCATCTGTAATCCCGCTTTGGTCAAGCAATGGTTTTGGGATGCGGACCCCCTGAGAATTACCTATTTTTATAATACTTGCTCTCATTGATATTTTATCTCCTTAACTGACACGTAAGCACATTGTAATTACATACAATAAAAATGTCAACCATCTTGCAGGCAAACCTCTTGATAAGGTCAGTGCATGATTTAATAATGCTGCCCCGGTAGTAGAGGCGATTAGGGATTTTATAACCAGATGACCAGTAATAAATAGGTACGTTGTCAAGTTATAAAGTTTTTGTCGACTGCAAAAATAACCTTCACATACCCTTAAACCATCGAATGAGTTTACACAAGTAGGAGCCTGGAATGGCTCAAATGAACCCGGACAATATTGAGGACTATGAGGGGGCCACAGAAGGCAAAAAAAGGCTTTTCAGCTTCTTAAAGGAAGATAAATGGCTTATTGAAATAATGGGGCTCGAAAAATTGATAATCAATGCCAAGGGGAAATCTATAACTCTAGAAAAATTAAATACTCAATTTATTGTAAAGGCATTTAAAATCCGTCCACAGGCCGTCCACAGCGAAAAAACCAAATAAAAAGGACTTGTTAAAGGTCCTATAACATATTGATTTTATGGTCGGGGCGAGAGGATTTGAACCTCCGGCACCCTGCTCCCAAAGCAGGTGCGCTACCAGGCTGCGCCACGCCCCGAAGTAAACGATAACTATATCTTTCTGCCGAGAAAATCAAGAATAAACTGTTATGAGCTAGGACTGACAGCGCAAGGGGCCAAGGTTTCAAGGGTTCAAGAATTCAAGATATGACTCAGCTTGAAAGCCGGAAGGATATAGAGCAAAAGATACTGAATAAGATGACTTATATCATCTCAGCTGATATTGCCTTGTCTATAGGCATAATATTCTATTCGTAGGGCTTCAGCCTGAGTTCTTCAATGCGGTTGATCAGGGTCTTGTAGCTTACGTCAAGGAGCTGAGCGGCCTTTTTTCTGTTCCAGTGCGTATCCCTCAGTGTCTTTATTATAATCTCACGTTCCGCAAGGGCCAGATATGACTTGCTGATCTTCTTAAGGGAAAAATTGTTTTCCTTGAATAAACGTGACAACTGATCCTTGCTGAGCCTGGGCAGGTCAGGGTCTTCATTATTTGCAGGCTCCCGAATCTCCTCAGCCTCAATTTCCTTGCGGTTCAGTTCCTCTATGACAAAATCCCAGTCAGAAACGGCAATCGCCCTGCGGATGATGTTTTCAAGCTCTCTTATGTTCCCGGGCCAGGAATAGGAGATCATCATATCATATTCCCGGTCAGGAATGGCCAAAGGCTCCTTTTTGTATTCAAAGCAGTACCTGTTCTGAAAATAGTGGATAAGAAGCGGTATGTCTTCTTTCCTTTTCCTTAAGGGAGGGACATCTATCTGCATTATATTGAGCCTGTAATAAAGGTCTTTTCTGAAGGTCCCTTTTAGCACCTTTTCCCAGAGCTTTGCGTTTGTGGCTACTACCACCCTCACATCTATCACCTTATCTGTTGTCCCGCCAAGCCTGGAAAACTCCTTTTCCTCAAAGACCTGCATGAATTTTATCTGAAGTGAAAGAGATATATCCCCTATTTCATCTACAAACAATGTCCCGCCATGGGCCATCTCCAGGCGTCCGGGTTTATCCCTGTATGCGTCCGTAAAGGCGCCCTTTTGAAACCCGAAGACCTCGCTCTCCAGCAGCTCATCAGGCAGTGATGTGCAGTCAACCTTGACCAGAGGCTTGCCTGCCCTCTGAGATTTTAAATGGATCGATCTTGCAACCAGCTCCTTTCCGGTGCCTGTTTCGCCGGTGATCAGGACGGTTATATCCTTTTCAGCCACCTTGCGGATCTTCTGCCTTACAGCCTTGATTTCAGGGCTATGGCCGATTATTATAGGCAAATCCTTGTTGGCCCGGTTCTCTTCCCTCCATTTAACGGATGCATCTATGGCCTTTGAAAGTATTTCTACGGGTGGATCAGGGTTAAGAAAACGGATTCCCTCAAAGGCAGACATGCCTGATTCTTCAGAAATGCAATCCACACAGGATGTAAGTACGGGCATTAGTGGATCGATTATCTTCAGTTTATGTATATGATAAAGACACGACTCCTTTGCTATGGACGGACCCAGGATAGCCAGCGAGGGTTTCAGTGTGTTAAGCTGGAATACACCGGCATCCTGTTCCAGTGGATACGAGTTCGGGTATCCGATATCCTTCAAAAGGGCCACAAGGGCCTTTGATGCCGCCTGATCGGGCTCTATTACGACTATATTTTTTAGCTCCACCGTCTTCCACTCCGAAAATAGAGAATAATATATTAGTTCCCCAGCACCTGAGAGATCATCCGGCTCAATTCAGCCGCGCCGCAGGGCTTTACCAGATAACCCTTTATCATCCCTTTAACGTCTTCTTCTATACCGTCATGGCCTGAATTTTCATAGCCAGAAATAATAACGATCTTGGCATCAGGGTCGGCATTCATGAATTCCCTGATGCATGCCACGCCATCCAGCCCGGGCATGTTCCTGTCTATCAGTACAAGATCCGGCGAATATTTTAAAAAACTGTCCATGGCCTGTTCTGATCTGTTGACCGGTATAGCCTTGTATCCCATCTGTTCAAGAAGGCTTGCCATTGATTCGAGCACAATAATCTCGTCGTCAATGATAAGAATCTTCTGTTTGTTGCCGTAAATGATGTCGTCTTTTACTTTATCTGCCTGGGATGCCTGTTCTTCGCTCAGGGGCATGGTTATCTTAAATGTGGCGCCTTTATCCGGTTTTGATGAGACTGTTATTGAACCTTTATGCTGCTCAACGATGCCGAGTGTTGTTGAAAGCCCCAGTCCCGTGCCTGAACCCACTTCCTTAAGCGTAAAAAACGGATCGAAGATCTTATCTATTACCTCTTTTTCTATGCCGTGGCCCGTGTCGGAAACAAAGGCTATTACCGAATTTTTAACCTTCTTGGCCTTTATGCTCAGCTCTCCCCCCTTGGGCATCGCGTCCCTTGCATTGGTAAAGAGGTTCATGAAGGCCTGGCTTAAAAGCGAGGAATTCCCCTTAACCCACAGGTCCTTTTCGAGATCAAGGTTGATCTCGATATTTTTATTGAAGACCCTTTTGATAATCTCGTATGTCTTTTTAATGACATCCGAGAGATCAATGTCTTCCATCTCAACCTTCCAGTCTTTTTTCGCAAAGTGCAGGAGGTTGTTGATGAGACTAACCCCCCTTTCTATGGAATTGTATATATTTGTTGAAAGCTCCTTTATCTCCGGCTCCTCGCCGTAAATAAGCTCTAGGTATTCTATGTTGCCCGAGATGGCCTGCAGGATATTCCTGAAATTGTGGGCCGTACCCCCTGCAAACTGCCCTATGGATTCCATCTTCTGCGCGGCAAAGAGCTGTTCTTGCAGCGCCTTTTGTTCTGTCTCGTGTTTTATTTTATCGGTAACATCATCAAAGATGGCCATGATTTCATCGCCGGGCAGGGTGTCTATGTAATATTCCCTCCAGCTCGAAGTCTTTTCATCCCTTGACAGGGTGATGGAACATCGTTCCGGTCTGTTGGTCTGCCAAACCCTTTTAAGGGATTCAGGCAGCACGGTATTTTTAAGCTCTGGCAGGGCATCCAAAAGACTTTGATTTAAAACGATGTTTCTTTTGATCCTGTCAATTTTGCATTCCGCCTTATTTAAATCCTTGACGATAAAGTCATCCCCGTTATTAACAGCCTTGCACACCAGAACGCCGCTGCTCATGTTATTGAACATGGCCCTGAAGCGTTTTTCATTCTCCTTCAGGGATGCCTCCGTCTCCCTCAGCTTATTTGTCCTTTCATTGACAAGCCTCTCCATGTTTGAATAGAGCATGGCATTTTCTATGGCAATGGCAGCCGGACTGCACAGGGCTGTAATGAGCGCTATATCCTCCTCCCTGAACCCGTATGGAATCCTGACGGAATCGACATATATGACGCCCCTGATCTTGGATTTGCTTATAAGCGGCACGCACATAACGGACCTGACCTTCATCAACTCCATACTCTTGGAGACATCCATCTCCTCCTGTCCGTAGGCGTCCAATATGGTTACGGGTTTCCCGTTCCTTATTACCGCGTTTACAACAGTCTTGCTGTAGAGCGGCTGTTTGGACTCGCCCTCTCCGTATTCCGCGGACCTTTCCGACCTTGTTATGACAGAGGAAAATTCGCCTGTCTCGCTGTCTGTCAGGATGATGACCCCCCTGTCTATCCTCTTTAAAAGATCAAAGATGTAGTCAAGCATCTTTTCCATGATTATATTGATGTCCAGCGATTGATTAAGGACATTTGCGACCTTGAAAAAGAAGTCCATGTTTTTGGGCTGGGTCAGGGGCCTGTCGTGATAGGCAGTATAAACGGCAGTGTTTGAAAACTCCTCGGCAAAGGTTTCCATCTCATAGTTGGAGAGCAACTCTTCCGAACACATTACTCCGAGGGATATAAATACCTTTCCGACAGCAATCGGAACCCCTGCATCCACTAAAAGGTCTGTCCCGGGCTTTAAAAGCTTGCCGTTTACAAGGGTGCCGTTTTTGCTGTTCAGGTCCCTGATGGTAAATTTTTCGCCTCTTCGCTGAATCCGGAGATGTTTGCGCGATATGGTCTTGTCCCTTATCTGAATATCATTGTCCGGCAGACGCCCCACATATGCGATATTGCCGCTGAAATTAAAGATCTTGCCTTTATCGGGACCGTTAATTATGAAAAGCTTTGACATAACCTGCCTTATGAATATTTAAGGTTAACGGAAAGACGGGCGGAAAACAGGGGATAGAAAGACGCTTCCCCGGGCAGGGCCATAATTATTTCCCGCGTTTCAAAAATTCGGCGACATAGTTTTTAAGGTCTGCCATCCTGACCGGTTTGGATAAAACAAGGTCAGCCTTCCTTTCCATGGCGGCTGCCTCCGGCTCCCTGCCGTAACCCGTTATGGCTATTACGGGTATATCAGGTCTTTTCTCTTTAAGTGTAGTCACGACGCCGACACCGCTCACAAAGGGCATGACTATATCGGTTATTACAAGGTCAAAGCCTCCGGCCTCTATCTTCTTCAGTCCGTCCATGCCGTCGGTAGCGAAAATGACCTCGTATCCCAGGTGTATAAAATGTTTAACAAAGGCGGAAAGAACATCAAGATCATCTTCAATAATCAGAATGGTTTTTTTAGCCTGATCTGTCATGACTGCACCCTTTTATGGTTTATATTTAATGAAAATATCATAATTTCTCAAAAGAAAAAATGAATTTTTATCACGACCGGAGTTCCCTTTCAAGATAACCGATATCCTGATCCTGGGTATTCTTTGTCCCTATGCCCATTACCCTGGTTTTTGACTGGGAATCAGCCTGGTAGTATATCCGTCCCGAATAGGCGAAATCCGCTTCAAGGACATTCATCTTGCCTCCTTTGCCGAACACCTTTCTCTTGACGGCAACAAGCGCCCTGTCCTCATTAAGCCTGTGAATAAGCTCCTCCGCCTTTAACTGAAACTCATCGGAGAGGGAGAGAAAGCCTTCTATGGCCCTGTCCGAAAAATCAAGATTTTTATACAGAACCCTGAATCTTTTCCGGGTCGCGTCCGTCATTTTGACCTTTTTTTTGGGATTCTGCAGCCTTTCCCTGAGGTCATTTATCTCATTCTGCAGGTCCGTGAGATCCGACTCTCTCTTCTCCCTGAGATCCCTCTGTGCGGTCAGGCCCTTTTCAAGGGTCTCCATCTCTTCCAGGAGCCCGTCAATATCCGTTGAAAGACTTTCCCTTTCCTTTTTTAATTCAGTGATCTTTTCTAAATAACTATTCTCTTTAAGGCTTATATCGGAAAGACCTGATTCCGTCTCCTTGAGCTTTTCAGTGAGGTTTCCTATGTAATCCTTCAATTCGTTTTCATGGCGTTCCGTTTCTCTGATGTTTTTCCTGATAAAGAATTGTATGACAAAAAGGGCTGAAAGGATATAAAAAAGCAGGATGCTGTTTGAGAGCCAGCTGTTGTGCCTTATTGTTACATCCGTGGTGACGATCAGGTTATTTAATATCCTGTAGTTATCGGCAGCCAGATCCATATAATTTATTGCATTATCCGATGTATCTCCCGGCGGATCGTAGATGTCCTTCTTGAGGGTGGAAGGATAAAGTATCCTGTCATCGTTTGTTTTTACCAGTATCTCTGTGCATATGCCGAGCTTATATCTAAGGCTGTGACTCAGGAGGTATTCTCCAAGATTCCGGTTGATCTCTTCCTTTACTGTGTATCTTCCCTCAAAAAGGGCCTCATTATCAGAGATGATAACCCTGTTGATTTCAGATGCCACCGTTTTCTGAAGATATATTTCAAACGCCTGCAATGTAAATATATAGCATATGGGCGGTGCGAATATACAGATGAACAGCAACCTGAAAGGAAAGTTTCTCATATGTCCGTCAAGGTTAAAGATTAAATCAGCCTATTGATTTTCGATCTCCTTTAATATCCCGCGCGCCTCTTCCGCGCCGTCAAACCCGGCATTTATTCCAAGGGCCTTTTTAAGGTATTCCCCTGCCTCAGCCGGACGGTTGTTTTTATAAAGGGCCATTCCAAGGTGATAATTGACAACGGCATTGTCAGGCGAAAGTTCAATGCTGTCCTTGAGTTCCGAGATTGCGTTCAGGTAGCTGCCCTTGAGATAATATATCCAGCCCAGGGTGTCCATCACGGAAGGATTCTGGGGCAGCTGTTCCTTTGCGATCTGGGCCAGGTTGAGCGCCTCATCGATATTGCCGCCTCCTTCAGCAAGTCTCCATGCCAGGTTATTGGCTGCCGGCCCGAATTTCGGGTTTATCTCCAGGGCCTTTCTGTAATTGGCCTCGGCATTTTGGGTGTCGCCGATCTGGTCATATATGGTCCCCATGGCCATATAGCCGGAGACAAAGGTCGGATTTTTTTCAACAACCGATTTATACTGAGAAACAGCCTCATCAAAATTCTTTTCTTCCGCATATATCTTTGCCAGGGCCACATATGGCGAAAGGACATTCGGATCGATTGTTATGGCCTCGTTAAAACTCACTTTTGCCTTGTCGCTGTCCTTTTGCGCTATAAATATATTTCCCTTAAGATATTCCATCAAGGCCATGGCGGATGTATTATCCTTAACCTTCTCCTTCTGCTTTTCACAGATATCTATGGCCTCGTTATATCTGTTATCCCTGAGATATATGCCTATTATAAGCGCGAGGGCGTCTGTCTGCGCGGGATTCAAGTCAAGACTTTTTTGAAGATTTTGCAAGGCATCGTCCTTTTTCCCTGTCTGATTGTAGAGCACGCCGAGCCGGAGATAACCGGTCGGGCTCTCCGGATTAAGCGCTATGACCTTTTGGAAGGCCTCTTCCGCGCCTTTATAATCCTTCTCATTTCTTTTAAGGATGCCCATCAGCGTCAGCGCCCCGGTATTTTCAGGAGATCGCGCAAGAACGGCCTCAACCTGTTCATTGGCAAGGGTTTTATCGCCGGACTTTATATACAGTTCCGCGAGGATCAGCCTTGCTTCCGTCAGGTTCGGATAAAGATCTACGGCCTTGATGAGGCTCTCCCTGCCGAGGGTCGTATCTCCTTTTGCGAGCAGGCATAGGGCCTTCATGTAATGCGCCAGGTAATTATCAGGCTTATCTTTTAGAACCGCTTCAAACCGTTCAAGCGCGTTGGTGTAATCCTTTTTATACAGTAAAATGCGGCCCTTTAAGAATATGGCGGTGAGGTTGCCAGCATCCTGGGCCAGGATCTTATCCGTAACGGCCTCTGATTCGACTATTTTTTGAAAATCAAAATGGAGCTGTGCTGTGCTGGCCAGGACATTAACATCATCCTTTTTTACGGCTTCCGCCTTATTGAATGCCTCAAGCGCCTTTTCATAGGCCTTTCTGCGGGCGTAATATCCGCCAAGATTCATAAGGGGAGAGATGTCGTCGCTGGGGGCCGTGGCGACCGCCTCCTGGTAGGCCTTTTCAGCCTTTTCAAGCATGGATCGGCCTTCATAGAATACGGCCAGGTAGTAAAGGTCCTGGTATCTTGAGTCGGAGTAATCGAGCATCTCTTTCAATGAGGCCTCTGCCTTGTCCCACTCGCCGCCTGCGCCGTATATTCCGGACAGCGCAATGTAGGGGGCGGTGGATTTCGGGTCCAGGGTCTTTGCCTTGATAAATGCCTTCTCTGAAAGGTCGCGGTCACCCTTTAAAAGGTACACACGGCCAAGGGATAGCTGGGTGTTAAAATTCTCCGGATCAATTGCCGCTACCTTGTTGAGCGTTTCAACGGCAGAGTTGATATCATTTTCCTGCAATTGGACACCTGCAAGGAGACTCAAGGCCTCTGTGTTTTCTGGAGCTTTTTCAAGTATAAGTTCGGCCCTTTCCCTGGCCTGTTGCGTTTCCTTTGCCAGCAGGAGTATCTGGCCCACCTTCAACTGGGCATTGATGTTGTCCGGGTTTATTGCAACTGCATTGGAGAAGGCCTGGTATGCGTCGTTTCCCTGTTTGAGCTTGAGATATGTCTCGCCAAGATTATAGTAGGCCGTGTCATTTTTAGGGTCCAGCTGTATGACGTTCTTGAGCTCTATAACTGCCTTGTTGAATTCATTATCTGCAAGGTATTTCTCTGCCTTGGCAAGGTGCCTGTCCCTTTTTTCCTCCTGGCTGGAGCAACCGGAACAGATTATCAAAAGACACATCAAAGATATAATGAGCACATAGAATCCACTTTTCTCAATTATTTTCATTTCTTCCTCGCTTGCCTTTTAGGTCAGGCAGATATTAT
>JAFGIC010000505.1 GCA_016929815.1 Deltaproteobacteria bacterium | reverse complement strand
TTTATGGTGGGCAAGTCGAGTTGAAGATGCACGAACATCCGAGAAGTCATGAATTCTTAGTCTTCAGTTCTTTATGCTGCTTAATTTAACCTATATTTAATAAAGAAGATCAGTCAGTTAGTGTCCATCCGAAAACACCAATTTTCAGATTCACGCTGTCAGCTTTTAGCTACCAGTAAAATCTATTTAATTCAATGATTTAGCTTAATACTAATCGCTGATCGCGACTCGACTGAGACCTTCGATTATACTCAGGACCATGAGCTTGTCGAATGGCTCGTCAAAGCCTGAAAGCTCCATCCATAAATGTCTTCTTTATGGATGGACACTAGTTAACAAATAGCAACAATTTATTCATGATTTCTACACATTATGTCGTAAAATGCAAGAAAAAAATTCTATAGATCCTTGGATATTTATTATTTTTTCCAGAACTTCGGGACAAGAAGCACCATCACGGTGTAGATTTCCAGACGACCGACCGGCATGCAAAAGCTTAGAATCCACTTGGCAATCATGGGTGCCTCCCTGAAGGTTGTCTCCGGGTGGAAGATGCCTGGTACGGGACCTGCATTGCTCAGTGTGGTAACGACCGCGCCAAAGGAGGTTATCATGTCAATGACAAGGTCTGAAAGGATGAGCATGGCGAAAAAGGCCAGGCAGAGATAGAGTATAAAGTAACCCAGAATGCTTTTCATGACATCATGACTGAGGCTCTTAAGAAGATCAGGATAGGGCGTATGCAGTTTATGCCGACTCCGATGGATCATGAGGGACATCCTATAAACATGGGCATGATCACCAGCAAGGACAAATGAATCGTCGGCAGGGATCATTATCCCTTTGCAGCGTACCGTAGCGCCTATAATTCTCCTGCGGAAGACGTATCGATTAATCTGGCCGCGAAGCGGCAAGCGGCTGGTCTAATCTGAATTCTGTTATCCGGCGGCACCTGTCTGATACAAGAGGATTTTGGTATATTAAATGGAAATGAAGTATACGGATATCGGTATTGTATGTAGATGTGAAAATGGTATGAATCACTTTAAGAATGTTAGTATGGATGCGTATTTAAATCTCCCTTCAGAAGCTGTGGTCTGTACATATAAAAACCCCCACCAAGCGGAATAGACCTGATGGGGGAATTAAAGCAATATTATCTTTTCAGTAATTAGAATCGGAAATATCTGGCGGATATAAATTCTTATTCTTTTATGCAACAGCGTCTTTAAGGGCTTTTCCCGCCACAAACTTGGGAACCTTCTTGGCCTTGATTTTAATTTCTTCACCTGTTTGCGGATTCCTTCCGGTCCTGGCTGTCCTCTTGCTGACCTTGAATGTGCCGAAACCGACCAATGTTACCGTATCATTCTTTTTTAATGCCTTAGTGATTGTTGATAAAACACAGTCTAGCGCTGCCTCAGCCTCTTTTTTTGTAGATGTTACTTTTGCCAGCTCATTGATTAAATCACCTTTGTTCATCTTATACCTCCTTCATGAATTTGTTAAAGTTAGGCGTACCATCATCTTTCGTGATATCATATAGACCTACTTGAAAAATAAGTCAATCAGAGATAATCAAGAAAAAGTTTATTTTTTAAAGTTGGCGGTATTCTTTTAGATGGTGAAAAGCCGCACGGATGGTTTTCCCAGTCGGGCAATGATTTGCCCGCTATAATTTACTTCCGTGGCAACGCGTGGAATATCTCCAATCTAATGCAATACACTATATATATTCTAAGTGGAGAGAAATAATTTTGTGTGCCGGCAGAATTTATTCTGTTGAATACACCCAGTTATAATTGATAGGTCTTAGTGTAAGCAGATCGGGTTTGGGGTGCAGAAACTCGTCAACAAGGGTGAGCCAGTTATATGCAGGTCTCAATCTCCTGAGCTTACCATTTTCCGGAGGTTTGCTGTATTGCGTGTAGTCATAAACAGCTTCAGAGATTCCGACATGATAATTTTTTGCCGGGTACAGGTACGAGGATTTCAATTCGTCAGGAGTAATTCTTTCCCTTGCCGCAAGGGCCGATATCTCATTGTTATTAAGTTTTATGAGAAAAAATTTTGATACGCCCCGTTCAGAGTACTTTATCATGGAACGTGATTCCGAGCTGGATATAAAAACGGTGCTGATCATATCCAGCTTTTTCAGCAGTTGAGCGGCAATAAGGGCCGCAGTCCGCCTTCCGCCAACACTGTAATGACATCCGTAATATTCAAAAAGTTTGTTCTGCAGCAGTCTGGCGTGCTCGTCGCCGTTTTCATAAAGATTGTTCTGAATATACCTCAGATATTTCCCTAGGTCTTCGGCCGCATCGGCTATGGGCCAGTCTATCTTGACGTGAAAATGGGTAAGGGCATATCTGTTTTTATTTTTTATGGTCGGGTCCTGTTGAATCAGAAGAGCGTAATCAACATTAAGAAGTTCCTTTACAAAATCCAGAAAAAGAGGCTGATCAAAATATTTCAGGTTTGAATGATATTTCTTGAACATATTAAAGTTTGCAAGGTATTCCAGGTTCTTTTTAATTGCTTTGTTTTCAGGAAAAAATCGGATATAATTTTTAAGAAGTGGATTGATTGCGCCTTCACAAAATATTACTATGAATGTATTAAAAAGCTCCGACTCCTTTTCCATCTTTTTAGACTTGGGCCTTAATTCACTCTTATCCAGGAAAACATACTCAACGTCATTTTTATTATAATTATTGAAGGAGTCGAGAAGAGAGACTTTCATTAACTGAATTTCCAGGGCGTCTCTTGCTATCTCATATAATGAACGCCGCAGCTTTTCAAAATAATTTAAACGTTCTCTGTATAACCACATAATTAATATGTCAGGGCAGTTGATTATATCTTTTTTTATCTGCTTCCGTTCAGCCTTTTTTAGGATAATCCCGTATTTTAAAATGTACGGGAAAAGGATTAACCTTATAATGAAATGATAGATGTTAATGACATAAGTGTCAATTAAAAAAGGAAAAATAATCAATAAATTATATCAATTATCTCAACTCGCGTGTCTTAAGAGCCAGATTTTTTAAGGGTTAGGAGGTAATCTCTTGTGATCGGGGTCGCGCGTTATGAAGGTAGAAAAAATAATAATTCCGCATAAAATAATTATTGACATTCTATATATCAAAATATAATCTACAAAATTTTGCAAAATAAGAGGTACACTAAAGGAAATTAAAATGGCAGAAGACATTCAAAGATTACGGAATATAGGTATAAGTGCTCATATAGATTCCGGCAAGACCACGCTCACCGAAAGAATATTATATTATACTAAAAAGATATTTGCGGTCCATGAAGTAAAGGGCAAAGACGGGGTAGGCGCCACAATGGATTCCATGGAACTGGAGAGGGAAAGGGGCATTACTATTGCCTCCGCTGCCACCTTCTGTGAATGGAATAAACACAGAATAAATATTATCGACACGCCGGGACATGTTGATTTTACTATCGAGGTAGAGAGGTCTCTAAGGGTCCTGGACGGTTCAATACTGGTTCTGTGCGCCGTTGGAGGCGTGCAATCCCAGACCATTACGGTTGACAGACAGATGAACAGGTACAAGGTCCCAAGGGTTGCATTTGTAAATAAGTGCGACAGGTCCGGGGCCGATCCTCTCAGAGTGAATGAACAGCTCAGGGCAAGGCTGAATCACAAGACAGCTCTTATGCAGCTGCCCATAGGCCTGGAGGGAGAAATTTCCGGTATCATCGACCTGGTAAAAATGAAGGCCGTATATTTTGACGGTCCTTACGGCGAGGATATAAGGGTTGAGGATATACCCGAAAACCTGCTTGAGAATGCGCAGGCATACAGGGAAGACCTTCTGGATACAGCCTCAATGTTTTCTGATGAACTTATGGAGGCGGTACTGGAGGAAAAGGTCACTGAGGAGCTTATACATTCGGCAATAAGAAAAGGCACGCTGGCAAGGGAGCTTATACCCGTATTCATGGGGTCCGCCTATAAGAACATAGGCGTCCAGCCATTGCTCGATGGAGTCCTCAGATATCTTCCTTCTCCGGTTGATGTGAAAAACCACGCGCTTGATATGGGCAACAACGACAGACAGGTTGATGTATCATCCGATCCGGACGCCCCTCTGCTGGCACTCGCATTCAAGCTGGAGGTGACGCCTTACGGCCAGCTTACATACCTGAGGATATACCAGGGGACAATCAAAAAGGGAGATGAAATCATCAACTCAAGGGATCGGAAGAAGACAAAGGTCGGAAGACTTGCCAGGATGCACGCGGACAAGATGGAGGAGATAACGGGCGCTGAGGCAGGTGATATTATCGCGCTTTTCGGCGTGGACTGCTATTCCGGGGACACATTCACGGACGGAAAACTCAGATATTCCTTTACATCAATGTTTGTGCCCGAACCGGTTATCTCCCTGAGCATTACGCCAAAGGACAACAAATCCGAAATGAACATGGCGAAGGCCATTAACCGGTTTATACGTGAAGATCCCACTTTTCGCAGCTACGTGGATCATGACTCCGGTGAGACCATCATATCGGGCATGGGCGAACTGCATCTTGATATCTATGCAGAGAGGATGAAGAGGGAGTTCGGCGCAGAAGTCGAGACAGGCGCCCCGCAGGTATCCTACAGGGAAGCAATATCGGCAAAGGCGGAATTCAACTATATTCATAAAAAGCAGACAGGCGGCGCCGGTCAGTACGGAAGGGTTGCCGGATTCATGGAGCCGTCTGAGGACAATACATATGAGTTTATCAACGCCATTAAGGGAGGTGTAATACCGACTGAGTTCATACCTGCCATTGACAAAGGCTTTCAGTCCTGCCTCAAGAAAGGACGACTGATAGGCTTTCCTGTACTCGGAATGAAGATCACCATCAATGATGGTCAGTATCACAGTGTGGACTCCTCGGAAATGGCCTTTATCCAGACCGCTGTGGGCGCCTTTAATCAGGCATACAGCAAGGCAAAGCCAATAATACTTGAGCCCATCATGAAGGTCTCCGTGGAATGCCCCTCGGAATTTCAGGGCAATGTAATGGGCTCCATCAACCAGCGAAGGGGAATAATCATCAGCTGCGCTGAAGACGGTGTATTTACAACCGTGGATGCGGAAGTGCCGTTGGCCGATATGTTCGGGTACTCCACCACCCTGAGATCAAACACCCAGGGCAAGGCGGAATTTACTATG